>NZ_JAODYT010000060.1:0-24703 GCF_029834875.1 Pseudomonas sp. GD04158
CGAGTACAAGGGCGCGCGTTACCGTGGCTTCCAGCGCCAGGCCGGCAATGTCTCTTCTATTCAGGGTTGCCTGGAAAGCGCGCTGTCCAAGGTTGCTGGCGGTGAGCCGATCAACATCATGTGCGCCGGCCGCACCGACGCATCGGTGCACGCCAGTGGCCAGGTGGTGCATTTCGATACCTCCGTCGAGCGGCCGCTGCATGCCTGGATCATGGGCGCCAACATGAATCTGCCCAAGGACATCAGCGTGACCTGGGCCAGGGTCATGCCCGCGCACTTCCATGCCCGTTTCAGCGCCATGGCGCGCCGCTATCGCTATGTGATCTACAACGATCCGATCCGCCCGGCGCACATGGCCGAAGAGGTGACCTGGAATCACCGGCCGCTGGACGTGACGCGGATGCGCGAAGCGGCGCGCGCGCTGGTGGGGACGCATGATTTCAGCGCTTTTCGCGCCACCCAGTGCCAGGCCAAGTCGCCGATCAAGACCGTGCACCATCTGCAGGTGATCGAGCATGGCTGCTTCATCGTGCTGGATATCCGCGCCAACGCCTTCCTCCATCACATGGTGCGCAATATTGCCGGCGTGCTGATGGCCATTGGCGCCGGCGAGCGACCGGTCGAGTGGGCGCGCGAGGTGCTCGAGCGCGCAGACCGGCGCAGCGGTGGGGTGACGGCCCATCCTTACGGGCTCTATCTGGTGCAGGTGGAGTACCCGGAGGAGTTCGAGTTGCCGCAGCGTTACCTGGGGCCGCATTTTCTCTCTGCGCTGGCCGACGTGCGACAGGGCTAGGCCTTTGCTACCATCCGTTGCTTCATGGCAAGGGGCGTGAACGTGACAGTCGTGCGCAGCAAGATTTGCGGCATCACTCGTATCGAGGATGCTCTGGCAGCGGTGGAGGCGGGGGCGGATGCCATCGGCCTGGTGTTCTACGCGAAAAGTCCACGAGCGATCAGCGTCGAGCAGGCGTTGGCGATCATCCAGGCATTGCCACCCTTCGTGACTACGGTGGGCCTGTTCGTCGACATGCCGCGCGCCGAGCTGCAGCAGCTGTTGCAGCGGGTGCCGCTGGACCTGTTGCAGTTTCATGGTGACGAGTCGCCGGCAGACTGCGAGGGCCACGGTCGTCCCTACATCAAGGCCTTGCGGGTGCGCCCTGGCGAGGACGTCGCGGCGTCGATGGCGCCCTATGTCGGTGCGCGAGGGATTCTTCTCGATACCTTTGTCGAAGGGATTCCGGGTGGCACCGGGGCGGCGTTCGACTGGTCGCTGGTGCCGCAGCGGGCGGGTAAGCCGATCATCCTCGCCGGCGGCCTGGATGCCGGCAACGTCGCAGCTGCCATTGGCCAGGTCCGACCTTATGCGGTGGACGTGAGCGGTGGCGTCGAGCTCAGCAAGGGCATAAAGGATGCAGAGAAGATTCGCGCGTTCGTGCGGGCGGTGCGTAGCGCCGGATGTGACGACGCCTGAGGCGCGACCGTCCATTAGCCTGTCACGCCGCTGAGAGCGGTGGAATTGAATTGCTGGAGGCGGGGGCCGATTGCCGAGCAGCCCGCCCGAACCAACGGTTATGGAGAAATGACAGCATGAGCAACTGGTTGGTAGACAAACTCATTCCCTCGATCATGCGTTCCGAGGTGAAGAAGAGCTCTGTGCCCGAGGGGCTGTGGCACAAGTGTCCGTCCTGCGATGCCGTGCTCTATCGTCCCGAGCTGGAAAAGACCCTCGACGTCTGCCCCAAGTGCAATCACCACATGCGCATCGGCGCGCGTGCGCGCCTGGATATCTTCCTCGACCAGGACGGCCGTGAAGAGATCGGCGCCGATCTCGAGCCGGTCGATCGCCTGAAGTTCCGTGACAGCAAGAAGTACAAGGATCGTCTCGCTGCCGCGCAGAAGCAGACCGGCGAGAAGGACGCGCTGATCGCCATGAGCGGTACCCTCGAAGGCATGCCGATCGCCGTTTGCGCCTTCGAATTCTCCTTCATGGGCGGCTCCATGGGCGCCATCGTCGGTGAGCGCTTCGTCCAGGCGGCCAACGTTGCGCTGGAGCAGCGCTGCCCGCTGGTGTGCTTCTCCGCTTCCGGTGGCGCGCGCATGCAGGAGGCGCTGATCTCGCTGATGCAGATGGCCAAGACCTCGGCCGCCCTGGCGCGTCTGCGCGAGGAAGGGCTGCCTTTCATCTCCGTGCTCACCGACCCGGTCTACGGCGGCGTTTCCGCCAGCCTGGCGATGCTCGGCGACGTGATCGTGGCCGAGCCGAAGGCACTGATCGGCTTTGCCGGCCCGCGCGTGATCGAGCAGACCGTGCGCGAGAAGCTGCCGGAAGGCTTCCAGCGCAGCGAGTTCCTGCTCGAGCACGGCGCCATCGACATGATCATCCCGCGTAACGAACTGCGTCCGCGTTTGGCGCGCCTGCTGGCGCAGCTGATGAATCGCCCGTCTCCGGTCGCCCTGCCGGTCACTGCATGACCACCCGTAGCCTGGGCGAGTGGCTCGCCTACCTCGAGCAGTTGCATCCCTCTGCCATCGACATGGGGTTGGAGCGCTCGCGCGAGGTGGCGCAGCGCCTCGGTCTGGGCAAGCCGGCGCCGCTGGTCATCACGGTTACCGGCACCAACGGCAAGGGCTCTACCTGCGCCTTTCTTGCCAGCCTGCTGCGCTCGCAGGGGCGCAAGGTTGGCGTTTACAGCTCGCCGCATCTGCTGCGCTACAACGAGCGCGTGGTCATCGATGGCCGCGAAGTCGACGATGCCGAGCTGTGTCTGGCCTTCGCCGCGGTGGAAGCGGCGCGTGGCGAAACGTCCCTGACCTATTTCGAGATGGGCACCCTGGCTGCCTTCTGGCTGTTCGAGCGCGCTGCCCTGGATGCCGTGGTGCTGGAGGTCGGTCTGGGTGGGCGACTGGATGCGGTCAATCTGGTGGATGCCGACCTGGCGCTGATCACCAGTATCGGCCTGGATCATGCCGATTGGCTGGGCGATACCCGCGAGTCGGTGGCCTTCGAGAAGGCTGGCATCATGCGCGCGGGCAAGCCGGCGCTGTGTGGTGATCTCGACCCGCCGCAACCACTGCTCGAGCAGGTGGCGTTGCTGGATGCACCATTCTTCCTGCGCGGACGCGACTACGACCTGAGCATTCAGGGGCAGCAGTGGTCCTGGTATGGCCTGGATGCCCATGGCCAGGTGTTGCAGCTGGAGCAGCTACCGCTGCTCGATCTGCCGATGGAGAACGCTGCGCTGGCCTTGCAGGCTTACGCACTGTTGCAGTTGCCCTGGGACCATCAGCAGATCGTTCAGGCGCTGCTGGCGACGCGAGTGACCGGGCGTCTGGATCGTCGCGCTCTGGATTGGCGAGGCAAGTCACTCACACTGTTGCTCGATGTTGGGCATAATCCCCATGCCGCCGACTATCTGGCGCAGCGTCTGGAGGCGCGTCCTCCGGCCGGGAAGCGTTGGGCCGTGTTCGGCTTGCTGGCCGACAAGGACCTGCCTGGAGTGGTCGCGCCACTGTTGAGTCAGGTTGCCGGCTGGGCCGTGGCGCCGCTGGCAACGCCTCGTTCGCGGCCGGCCGGCGAGCTGGCCGCGCATCTGCAGAGTTACGGCGCGGCAGTGACGCAGCATGCTGACGTGCGGGCAGCGCTGGAGGCCCAGTGCGAGCAGGCCGCGGCGGGTGACGAGATTCTGTTGTTCGGATCGTTTTTTTGCGTGGCCGAGGCCCTGGACTGGCTGGCCCGCCCAGCTTGAAAGGGGAGTAGAGGGATGGCATTGCTGGACAAGGGACTCAAGCAGCGCATGGTCGGTGCTTTGGTGCTGGTGGCGCTGGCAGTGATTTTCCTGCCGATGCTGCTGTCGCGCGAGGATGAGATGCGTCGTGTGGTTGTCGATGCGCCGCCCATGCCGCAGGCCCCGGCCGCTGCGCAGATAGTGGTGCAGCCGGCAGAGGTCGTCGAGCCCGAAGAGCTGCCCGAGGAGCCGCTGCCAGTCGAGGAAGAGGCTCCGCAGCTGGTGGAGATTCCCGAGCCGACCAAGGTGCAGCCGCCACCTGTCGCGGCGCCCAAGCCTGAGCCGGCCAAGGTCGAGCAGGCTGTCACCAGTGCGCCGGCCAAACCCGAAAGTCGCCTTGACCCCAACAGCCTGCCGATCAGTTGGTCGGTGCAGCTGGCCAGCCTGTCCAGTCGTGGCGGTGCTGAGAATCTGCAAAAAACGCTGCGTAGTCAGGGCTACAACGCCTATATCCGCACGTTCGATGGTATGAACCGGGTATTCGTCGGGCCGCTGATCGAGCGTGCCGAGGCCGAGCGGCTGCGCGACCAGCTCAATCGCCAGCACAAGCTCAACGGTTTCGTCGTGCGCTTCCAGCCCGAGGCCGGTTAACAGCGGGATTTTGCAGTACCCGGTTACCAGTCCGGCAAAAAACTACCTGCGCTGCCAGTGCCGCGTGCAAGACGGCTCGGCAGGCCGCTTGCGGCCGGCGCACCTCAGTGCGGCCCGGAGGGCGAGCGAAGCGAGTACTGCCCATTTACAGTTCGTAAAGTCGTCCGCGACCCCGACCGTTCCTCGCCTGTTTTTGCGGGGGTGCCATCGGTGTTGCACCGGCTGCCTCGGCTCGGGCTTCCTGCTTCGCTCTACCTCCTGCATCCATGCAGTCGTCGCCGACGTTTTTCAATGGCCGGTTACCCGATGCGCCGGGCTCTGCTAAAATGCTCCGCCTTTTCCGCTGGTAGGCCGCATCGTGGTATTCACCTGGGTCGATTGGGCGATCATCGCCGTCATCGCCGTCTCGAGTTTGATCAGCCTCAAGCGCGGCTTCGTCAAGGAAGCCCTGTCGCTGCTGACCTGGATCATCGCAGGCATCGTCGCCTGGATGTTTGGCGGCGCGCTGGCCCAGCATCTCGTCGAATTCATCGAGACCCCGTCCGCACGCGTGATCGTGGCCTGTGCCATTCTTTTCGTTGCCACCTTGCTGGTCGGCGCTCTGGTCAATTTTCTTATCGGCGAGCTGATCCGCGTGACAGGCTTGTCGGGCACCGACCGTTTCCTCGGCATGGTGTTCGGCGCCGCTCGTGGCGGTTTGCTGGTGGTGCTGCTGGTGGGGCTGATCAGCCTGGCGCCGGTGGAACAGGATGCATGGTGGCAGCAGTCGCAACTGGTGCCGCATTTTCTGATGGTCGCCGATTGGTCGAAGAACCTCATTCTGGGGTGGTCCGGCCAGTGGTTTCCAGGCGGGATCGGCTCACCCAGCTGATCCGCCTCATTACAGAGCGCTCGCCATGGCCCAAACCGCCGTGGCAGGCGCTGAAGTTAGCCTGAACTATCTAGCAGGGGTCGTGGCACATGTGTGGCATCGTCGGTATCGTCGGCAAGTCGAACGTCAATCAGGCGCTGTATGACGCGCTCACCGTCCTTCAGCATCGCGGCCAGGACGCTGCCGGCATCGTCACCAGCCATGACGGCCGGCTGTTCCTGCGCAAGGACAACGGCCTGGTGCGCGATGTGTTCCAGCAGCGCCACATGCAGCGCCTGGTGGGCAACATGGGCATCGGCCACGTGCGCTATCCCACCGCCGGCAGCTCCAGCTCGGCCGAAGCCCAGCCGTTTTACGTCAACTCGCCGTACGGCATCACCCTGGCGCACAACGGCAACCTGACCAACGTCGAGCGCCTGGCCAAGGAAATCTACGAGTCCGACCTGCGTCACGTGAACACCAACTCCGACTCGGAGGTGCTGCTCAACGTGTTCGCCCACGAGCTGGCCCAGCGCGGCAAGCTGCAGCCCACCGAGGAAGACGTGTTTGCCGCGGTCACCCATGTGCACGAACGCTGCCTGGGCGGTTATGCGGTGGTGGCGATGATCACCGGTTACGGTATCGTCGGCTTCCGCGATCCCAACGGCATTCGCCCGATCGTCTTCGGTCAGCGCCACACCGACGAAGGCGTGGAGTACATGATCGCTTCGGAGAGCGTGTCGCTGGACGTGCTCGGCTTCACCCTGATCCGCGACCTGGCGCCGGGTGAGGCGGTGTACATCACCGAGGAAGGCAAGCTGTTCACCCGTCAGTGCGCACAGAATCCCAAGTACGCGCCGTGCATCTTCGAGCATGTCTACCTGGCGCGTCCGGACTCGATCATGGACGGTATCTCGGTGTACAAGGCGCGCCTGCGCATGGGCGAGAAGCTGGCCGACAAGATCCAGCGCGAGCGTCCGGATCACGACATCGACGTGGTCATCCCGATTCCCGATACCAGCCGTACCGCCGCGCTGGAGCTGGCCAACCGCCTGGGCGTGAAGTTCCGCGAAGGCTTCGTGAAGAACCGCTACATCGGTCGTACCTTCATCATGCCCGGCCAGGCGGCGCGCAAGAAATCCGTACGGCAGAAGCTCAACGCCATCGAGCTGGAGTTCCGTGGCAAGAACGTGATGCTGGTGGACGACTCCATCGTGCGCGGCACCACCTGCAAGCAGATCATCCAGATGGCCCGCGAGGCCGGGGCGAAGAACGTCTACTTCTGCTCCGCGGCGCCGGCGGTGCGCTACCCCAACGTCTACGGCATCGACATGCCCAGCGCCCACGAGCTGATCGCCCATGGCCGCAGCACCGAGGAAGTCTGCGAACTGATCGGTGCCGACTGGCTGGTGTACCAAGACCTGCCGGATCTGATCGAGGCGGTCAGTGGCAGCAAGAAGATCAAGATCGATAACTTCGACTGCGCGGTATTCGACGGCAAATACGTCACCGGTGACGTCGACGAGGCCTATCTGGACAAGATCGAGCAGGCGCGTAACGACGCCAGCAAGGCCAAGTCGCAGGCGGTCAGCGCGATCATCGATCTGTACAACAATTGATTCGAGCGGGCAGGGCGGCAGTCCTGCCCGTTTCGGCGGTGCGCACGGCGCACCCGGTCCGTAGCCCGGATGCAATCCGGGGGAATGTCACACTGAATTTCCCGGATTGCATCCGGGCTACTTTTCGTGAGGTAGCGATATGACTCTGGAATGGGATGCCGGTCGGCTCGACAGTGACTTGGATGGCGTGGGCTTCGACACCCTGGCGGTGCGTGCCGGCCAGCGCCGCTCGCCCGAGGGCGAGCACGGCGAGGCGCTGTTCCTCACTTCCAGCTACGTGTTCCGCACTGCCGCCGATGCCGCCGCTCGCTTTGGCGGCGAGGTGCCGGGCAACGTCTACTCGCGCTACACCAACCCCACCGTGCGCACCTTCGAGGAGCGCATCGCCGCTCTGGAGGGCGCCGAGCAGGCGGTAGCGACCGCTTCCGGCATGTCGGCGATCCTCGCCATCGTCATGAGCCTGTGCAGTGGCGGCGACCACGTACTGGTGTCGCGCAGCGTGTTCGGCTCCACCATCAGCCTGTTCGAGAAGTACCTCAAGCGCTTCGGCATCGAGGTGGATTACGTGCCGCTGGCCGATCTCGACGCCTGGCAGGCGGCCTTCAAGCCCAATACCAAGCTGCTGTTCGTCGAGTCGCCGTCCAACCCGCTGGCCGAGCTGGTGGATATCGCCGCGCTGGCGCAGATCGCTCACGCACGCGGCGCGTTGCTGGCGGTGGACAACTGCTTCTGTACGCCGGCCCTGCAGCAGCCGCTGAAGCTGGGCGCCGATATCGTCATGCACTCGGCCACCAAGTACATCGACGGTCAGGGCCGCGGCCTCGGCGGCGTGGTGGCGGGGCGCAGCGAGCAGATGAAGGAAGTGGTGGGCTTTCTGCGCACCGCAGGCCCGACCCTCAGCCCGTTCAATGCCTGGCTGTTTCTCAAGGGCCTGGAAACCCTGCGCATCCGCATGCGCGCGCAGAGCGAGAGTGCCCTGCAGCTGGCGCTGTGGCTGGAGCAGCAGCCGCAGGTCGAGCGCGTGTATTACGCCGGCCTGCCCAGCCATCCGCAGCACGAGCTGGCGAAAAGGCAGCAGAGCGCCTTCGGTGCGGTGGTCAGCTTCGAGGTCAAGGGTGGGCGTGACGCCGCCTGGCAGGTGATCGATGCCACGCGCGTCATTTCCATCACCACCAACCTGGGGGATACCAAGACCACCATCGCTCATCCGGCCACCACCTCCCATGGTCGTCTGACGCCGCAGGAGCGGGCCAATGCCGGTATCCGCGACAACCTGATCCGCGTTGCCGTGGGGCTGGAAGAGCTGGAAGACCTCAAGGCAGACCTGGCTCGCGGCCTGGCCGCACTCTGAGCATGCTCGAGTGGGGTAACGACAGTGCGCCCAACAACGGGCGTGTCGCACTGGTCACCGGTGCCGCGCGCGGGATCGGTCTGGGTATCAGTGCCTGGCTGATCACCGAGGGCTGGCAGGTGGTGCTGGCCGACGTCGACCGTGAGCGTGGCTCGAAAGTGGCGCGCGCGCTGGGTGATAACGCCTGGTTCGTGGCCATGGATGTGGCCAAGGAGGACCAGGTAAGTGTCGGTGTCGCCGAGGTGCTCGGTCAGTTCGGCCGCCTCGATGCGCTGGTGTGCAACGCCGGCATTGCCGATCCGCACACGCCGCCGCTGGAGTCGCTCGATCTCAAGCGCTGGAATCGCCTGCTGGCGGTCAACCTGACTGGCGCCATGCTGCTGGCCAAGCACTGCGCGCCGTACCTGCGCGGTCATCGTGGGGCCATCGTCAATATTGCCTCGACCCGCGCCAGTCAGTCCGAGGCCAATTGCGAGGCCTATGCCGCGAGCAAGGGCGGGCTGGTTGCGCTCACTCATGCGCTGGCGGTCAGTCTCGGGCCGGAGGTGCGCGTGAACTGCGTCAGCCCGGGTTGGATCGATGCGCGCGATCCTGTGCAGCAGCGTCTGGAGCCGCTATCGGTGTTCGATCATGCGCAGCATCCGGTGGGTCGCGTCGGTACGGTGGAAGATGTGGCGGCTCAGGTCGCCTGGCTGCTGTCCGATGCCGCCGGCTTCGTCACCGGCCAGGAGTTCGTCATCGATGGCGGCATGAGCTGCAAGATGATCTATCAGGATTGAATGCCTGTGAGAGCGAGCTCTGCTCGCGGAGCGCGGTCTTGAAGCCTTCGCGAGCCCAGCTCGCTCCTGCTGATTCAACAGAAACGAAAAAGGCTCCCGAGGGAGCCTTTTTCATGCGTGGCCGAATTACATGTTGGGGTAATTCGGGCC
Organism: Pseudomonas sp. GD04158; assembly: GCF_029834875.1. Classification (NCBI taxonomy): domain Bacteria; kingdom Pseudomonadati; phylum Pseudomonadota; class Gammaproteobacteria; order Pseudomonadales; family Pseudomonadaceae; genus Pseudomonas; species Pseudomonas sp. GD04158. The sequence continues at coordinate 9,126 of NZ_JAODYT010000060.1, forward strand.
GCCGGTGCCTTCCGGCGCCACCCAGGTGATGTTCTGGGCCGGGTCTTTGATGTCGCAGGTCTTGCAGTGCACGCAGTTCTGCGCGTTGATCTGGAACTTCTTCTCGCCGTCTTCCTGTGTCACCACTTCGTACACGCCAGCCGGGCAGTAGCGCTGCGCCGGTTCGTCGTACAGCGGCAGGTTCTTCGCCAGCGGGATGCTCGGGTCGGTCAGCTTCAGGTGGCAGGGCTGCTCTTCTTCATGGTTGGTGTTGGAGAGGAACACCGAGGAGAGCTTGTCGAAGCTCAGTTTGCCGTCCGGTTTCGGGTAGGCGATCTTCGCGCACTCGGCCGCCGGCTTCAGGCAGGCGTAATCCGGCTTGTTGTCGTGCAGGGTGAAGGGTGCCTTGCCGCCGAAGATGTTCTGATCCAGCCAGTTGATGCCGCCGCCGATGATGGCGCCGTACTTGTGGATGGCTGCACCGAAGTTGCGGCTGCGGAACAGTTCGTCGTACAGCCAGCTGGCCTTGAAGCCATCGACGTAGTTGGTCAGCTCGTCGCCGCCTTCGCGGCCGGCCGCCAGGGCTTCGGCGATGGCATCGGCAGCCAGCATGCCGGATTTCATCGCGGTGTGGCTGCCCTTGATCTTGGCGAAGTTCAGGGTGCCGAGGTCGCAGCCGATCAAGGCGCCACCGGGGAAGACCATCTTCGGCAGCGAGTTGATGCCGCCCTTGCAGATGGCGCGAGCGCCATAGGCGACGCGCTTGCCGCCTTCCAGATACTGGGCAATCACCGGATGGTGCTTGTAGCGCTGGAACTCGTCGAACGGCGACAGGTGCGGGTTGGCGTAGGACAGGTCGATGATCAGACCCACCACGACCTGGTTGTTCTCCAGGTGGTAGAGGAAGGAGCCGCCGGTGTTCTCGGTGCCCATGATGTCCATCGGCCAGCCGGCGGTGTGCACCACCAGACCCTGCTCATGCTTGGCCGGGTCGATGTCCCAGATTTCCTTGATGCCGATGCCGTAATGCTGGGCGTCGGCTTCGCTGTCGAGGTTGTACTTCTTGATCAGCTGCTTGCCGATGTGGCCACGGCAGCCTTCGGCGAACAGGGTGTACTTGGCACGCAGTTCCATGCCGGGGGTGTAGTAGCCTTCCTTGGGGTTGCCTTCACGGTCGACACCCAGATCGCCGGTGACGATGCCGCGCACCACGCCGTTCTCGTCGATCAGCGCTTCCTGAGCGGCGAAGCCCGGGTAGATTTCCACGCCCAGGTTCTCGGCCTGCTGGGCCAGCCAGCGGCACAGGTTGCCCAGGGAAATGATGTAGTTGCCTTCGTTGTGCATGGTTTTCGGCACAAAGAAGTCGGGAATTCGGGTAGCCTTGTCGGCGTCGCGCAGCAGGTAGATGTCATCGCGCTTGACCGGGGTGTTGAGCGGGGCGCCAAGCTCTTTCCAGTCGGGGAAGAGTTCGTTCAGGGCGCGTGGCTCGAACACCGCACCGGAGAGGATGTGAGCGCCAACTTCGGAGCCTTTCTCGACCACGCAGACGCTGATCTCCTGGCCCGCTTCAGCGGCTTTCTGCTTCAGTCGGCAGGCGGCGGACAGTCCGGACGGGCCGGCGCCGACGATGACGACGTCGAACTCCATAAATTCGCGTTCCACAGGCTATCTCCTACTCAAGGCTCTTCGATGTTTTATGTTGGAGGGCGCAGCTCGATCCCTGAGTGCGGCGTGGGCATTATATCTACACCCTCTCAGCGGGCCAATACAAACGTTTGTTTGAATTTTCTGTAGGCCTGCTAGAATCCTACTACATCGCGGATGACCGGCCAGTTCGCTGTATTGACCGGGCCATGCCGCGGGGTCAAGATACGGGCGGTTTTGCGCTCGCCGTCTGAGCTGAAAGGTTGGTTGCGGCCGATTTTGCATCACCGGCCAGGCTCGCCTTGGCGACATTCTTATTCACCGGAGAGTAACGAGGAATCCATGAAGGTTCTTGTAGCTGTCAAACGAGTGGTTGACTACAACGTCAAGGTTCGCGTGAAGGCGGACAACAGCGGCGTCGACCTCGCCAACGTCAAGATGTCCATGAACCCCTTCTGCGAAATCGCCGTGGAAGAAGCCGTACGCCTGAAGGAGAAAGGCGTGGCGAGCGAAATCGTCGTCGTCTCCATTGGCCCGGCTACCGCCCAGGAGCAACTGCGCACCGCGCTGGCTCTGGGTGCCGACCGCGCCATCCTGGTCGAATCCAATGACGAGCTGAACTCCCTGGCCGTGGCCAAGCTGCTCAAGGCAGTGGTCGACAAGGAGCAGCCGCAACTGGTGATCATGGGCAAGCAGGCCATCGACAGCGACAACAACCAGACCGGCCAGATGCTGGGCGCCCTGACTGGCTTCGGCCAAGGCACCTTCGCCTCCAAGGTCGAGGTGGCTGGCGACAAGGTCAACGTCACCCGTGAGATCGATGGCGGTCTGCAGACCGTTGCGCTGAACCTGCCGGCGATCGTCACCACCGACCTGCGTCTGAACGAGCCGCGCTACGCGTCGCTGCCGAACATCATGAAGGCCAAGAAGAAGCCGCTGGAAACCGTCACTCCGGACGCTCTGGGCGTTTCCACCGCCTCCACCGTCAAGACCCTGAAAGTCGAAGCGCCGGCTGCTCGCAGCGCTGGCATCAAGGTCAAGTCCGTGGCTGAACTGGTCGAGAAACTGAAGAACGAGGCGAAGGTAATCTAAATGACTATCCTGGTTATCGCTGAACACACCAATGCCGCTCTGGCTGCCGCTACCCTGAACACCGTTGCTGCTGCGCAGAAGATCGGTGGTGACATTCACGTTCTGGTAGCCGGTGCCAATGCTGGCGCTGCCGCCGAAGCCGCTGCCAAGATCGCTGGCGTGGCCAAGGTTCTGCTGGCCGACAACGCCGCCTATGCCAACCAGCTGCCGGAGAACGTCGCTCCGCTGGTAGCCGAGCTGGGCAAGGGCTACAGCCACATCCTGGCTGCCGCCACCAGCAACGGCAAGAACATCCTGCCGCGCGTCGCCGCTGCCCTGGACGTCGATCAGATCTCCGAGATCATCGCCGTCGAAAGCGCCGACACCTTCAAGCGTCCGATCTATGCCGGTAACGCCATCGCCACCGTGCAGTCCTCGGCTGCCATCAAAGTGATCACCGTGCGTAGCACCGGTTTCGACGCCGCGGCTGCCGAAGGCGGCAGCGCTGCCGTTGAAGCCGTTTCCGGCCCGGCCGATGCCGGCAAGTCCGCCTTCGTTGGCGAAGAACTGGCCAAGTCCGACCGTCCGGAGCTGACCGCTGCCAAGATCGTCGTTTCCGGCGGCCGTGGCATGGGCAATGGCGACAACTTCAAGCACCTGTACGCCCTGGCGGACAAGCTGGGCGCTGCCGTCGGCGCTTCCCGCGCTGCCGTCGACGCTGGCTTCGTACCGAACGACATGCAGGTCGGTCAGACCGGCAAGATCGTTGCGCCGCAGCTGTACATCGCCGTCGGTATCTCCGGCGCGATCCAGCACCTGGCCGGTATGAAGGACTCCAAGGTGATCGTTGCGATCAACAAGGACGAAGAGGCGCCGATCTTCCAGGTGGCCGACTACGGTCTGGTTGCCGATCTGTTCGAAGCCGTACCGGAGCTGGAAAAGCTGGTCTAACCACTTTTTCCGCTGCTAGAAGAACCCGCTCCTCGGAGCGGGTTTTTTATTGGCGCTTGGTCAAGTTTCGCCGCGTGCAGGGCTCCGCTTGCTTACGGCGTCAGCCCCTGCAGAAAACGCCGGTAGAGCAGGGCGCTTTCCTGCGGCCGCTCGAGCATTGGCGCATGGCCCACGCCGGGCATCACCGCAACGCTTGAGTGGCGTAGCAGCGGACGCATCACCTCGATGCTGGATACGTGCAGCACGCGATCCTGCTCGCCCCAGAGCAGCAGCGTCGGCGCCTCGATCTTCGGCAGTTCCGGCTCCAGCGGAATGTAGCGCTCGACCAGCTGCTGGAACACCTGCTCGTAATGCTCGCGGTTGGCCATGGAGCGTTCGGCGAGAAGGCGCTTGAGCGACTCGGGCAGGTAAGGCGGCTCGACGAAGACGAACTGCAGCAGGCGCTGGAAGTCCTCTGCTTGGCGCACCACCAGCGGGTTGGCCTGCCCGCGCTCGAGAAGCGCGAAGAACTCGCTCTTGATCGGCGCCTCGACCCCGGCATTGTCGAACAGCGCCAGCGACTGGGTGCGCTGCGGATAGCGCGCGGCGTAGAGTGCGGCAATATGTCCGCCCATGGAATTGCCCAGCAGGTGGGCGCGTTCGATGCCCAGCGCTTCGAGGATGCTCGCCAGTCGCTCGGCTTGCGTGCCGACGTCGTAGCTGCCGGCGGGGCGGTCGCTGTCGCCGAAGCCTGGGAGGTCGAGCGCGATGACCTGATAGCGATCCGTGAGGTGGCGGGAAAAGCGCAGCCAGTTATCCTTGTCTGCAGCGAATCCGTGGATCAGTACCAGGGTTTCGCCGTCCGCCGGTCCTCCGCGGTAGTAATGGATGTTAAGATCGCGGACACGTATCTGCTGGTGGGCGAGGCCGGCGCGCTGTTGCTCTATCAGCCGGAGACTGGCCAATTGAGTGGCGGGAAAGAAGTACAGCGTTGCTGTAGCGGCGATAAGCACTAGCAGCAAAGCGAGCAGCAGTTTTTTCATGGCGCGTCCTTATCGCGAATTATTATTGCGGCGTCGTTAAGCTAGCATGAACACGGAAGGTTTTCGGAAGGCTCTGCCCATCCTGACCGATCTCTGCTTGAACCGAGAGTAGCCAATGCCCGAGCGTTGTCTGTTGAAGTCCCTGTTGCTGTGGTGCGCGCTTGCGCTGGTGCCTGCAGGCGCCTTGGCCAGCGGAAAGTGCGAGCGTCTGGTGGCGACCGGCAACCCCGAGTATCCCCCTTACCTGTGGCGCGATCCGCAGAATCCGCAGCAGTTGATCGGCGCCAATGCCGATCTGCTCAAACACCTGGCCAAGGAACTCGGTGTGGTGGTCGACGTGATCTACACCGGCCCCTGGTCGCGAGCCCAGGACGAGGTGCGCACCGGTCGCGTCGACCTGATCGCGGGGGCCTTCATCACCCTGCCGCGCCTGGAACATATGGATTATGTGCACCCGGCATTCTTCTTTACCCCCAGCGTGGTCTGGGTGCGCAAGGGCGAGGCCTTCCCCTATGGCAGCTGGGTCGATCTCAAGGGCCTGACCGGCGACACGCTGGTCGGCAACAGCTTTGGCCAGCAGTTCGATTCCTTCGCCAAGCAGAACCTGACCCTCGAGGGTGTATCCAGCCTGACCCAGGCATTCCAGAAGCTTTTGCTCGGGCGTACCGACTACGTGCTCTACGAACGCTATCCTGGGCTGGCGCTGGCCGAAACCCTGGGTATGGACGACGATCTGGAGGTGCTGGACCCGCCGATTTCCAGCGAAGGCCTCTACCTCACCCTGTCGCACAATTCGGCGTGCAACGAGCCCTGGCTGCGTGGCCAGCTGGCGCGGAAAATGACAGAACTGGTCGCCGCCGGGCTGCCGGAGCAGTTCCTGCAACGCAACCTGGAACTGTGGAAGGCGCAGCAGATGCAGCCTGACCCGGTTGGCGACGTCACTCAGTAGGATACTTTCGTGATCAATCGAACCCTTCCCGTGCTGCTGGTGCTGGGCCTGAGCGCCTGCGCCAGTGATCCTGCACCCACCGAGCAACTGCGCCTGACCGAGCAGGCGCTGGCGCAGACCCGCTCGCTCGGTGTGCTCGGCGAGCAATCGGAATCTCTGCGTCTGGCCGAGGAAAAGTTTGCCCAGGCCCAGGCCGCCATACTGGACGGCGAGAACAAGCAGGCCCGACATCTGGCCGAACAGGCCGAGCTCGATGCGCGCCTGGCCGAGGCCGAGCACCTCAATGCCAAGGGGCGCGAACAGCTGGCGGAACTGAGCCAGCGTATAAGCCGTTTGCGCCAGCAACTGGGGGCCATGTGATGACCAGCGTGAAGCCTATTGCTGCGTTATTGCTGGCGAGTGTCGTGCTGGGCGGCTGTGCCAGCGGTCAACCGGGCAGCGAGCAGGCACTGGAGGCGGCGCGAGCCTCCTTCCAGTCGGTGAAGGAAGATCCCAACGTGCTGCGCGCCGCTCCGAAGGACGTGATCCGCGCCGGTGAGTCGCTGGCGCGCGCCGAGCGTCTGTCGAGCTACTGGGGCAGCGGCGCCGACGTGCGTCATTACGCCTATCTCAGCCAGCGTTACGCCGAGATTGCACGCCAGCACAGCGACAGCAGCCTCAATCAGGAGCGGGCCGCCAAGCTGGAACTGGAGCGTCAGCGCCTGCAGCTGACCCTGCGCGAAGCCAAGCTGCTTAGCGTGCAGCAGCACAATGGCTGGCTGGAAGAGCAGATGGTCAGCCTCGCCACCAGCGAGACCGAGCGCGGCCTGGTGATGACCCTGGGCGACATGCTGTTCGACGCCGGCCGCGCCGACCTGCAGCCCGCTGCCAACCGCACCGTGCTCAAGCTCGTGCAGTTCCTGCAGATCAACCCACAGCGGCGGGTGCGCATCGAGGGCTATACCGACAATACCGGCAGTGCCGAGGAGAACCTCGAACTGTCGCGCGCACGCGCCCAGGCCGTGGCCGACCTGCTGGTCGATCTGGGGATCGACGCCAAGCGCATTCAGGTAGTGGGTTATGGGGTGGATTTTCCCGTGGCGGAAAACGCCTCGGCACGCGGCCGCGCGCAGAACCGCCGGGTCGAGATCGTGTTTTCCGACGAGCGAGGGCGGCTCGGCGCGGAACGCTGAGAGCAATACGCAGAAAACCCCGGCAGTGTCCGGGGTTTTTGTTTTTTACAGGTATGGCGCCGCACGACGTAGGGGGTACAGCGCCTCACGCTGCGCTGTATGGTCAAGACTGTTATGAACTGTGCCAGTACACTTCTGTAACAATCGGCTACTGTTATGGTTCAGTGCTCTGGAGGAAATCGTCGTGACCAACCTGTTGCTCTACCAACGCATCGCCCAGCAGTTGGCCGAAGATATCCGTCGTGGCGTCTACCAGCCGGGCGAGCGCGTGCCCTCGGTGCGCAAGATGAGTGCGCAGCTCAATGTCAGCCACGCCACCGTGCTGCAGGCCTACGCCAACCTCGAGGACCAGGGACTGATCCGCGCGCGGCCGCAGTCCGGCTTCTACGTGCACCAGACACCGGCGCTGACCGCACCGACCCCGGATATCGCCAAGGTTGAGCGGCCAGGTCTGGTCACCCGTGCCAGCATCATCAATCAGGTGCTCACCGAGTCGCGTCGCGAAGGCGTATTCCCGCTCGGGGCGGCGGTGCCGCATGTCGATTACCTGCCGGTGCGCGCGCTGCACCAGCAACTGGCCAAGGTCACGCGGTTCCACAGTCCGCGCGCCTTCAGCTACATGTTCAGCCCCGGCTTCGAGCCGCTGCGCCGCCAGGTGGCGATCCGCATGCGCGATGCCGGCGTGGTGGTCGACCCCTCCGAGGTGGTGGTCACCCACGGCTGCGTCGATGCGCTGCAGATGAGCCTGCGCGTGCTGACCAAGCCGGGCGATCTGATCGCGGTGGAGTCGCCGACCTACTACGGCCTGCTGCAGCTGGCCGATCTGCTGGGGCTCAAGGTCATCGAGATCCCGTGCGATCCGACCACCGGTATCAGCCTCGAAGCCCTGCAACTGGCCGCCAATCAGTGGCCGATCAAGGCCTTGGTGCTGACCGCGCGGCTGTCCAACCCGCTGGGCGGCACCATCCCCGAGGAGCGTCAGCGCCAGTTGCTGCGCCTGGCCGGCGATTACGATTTCCAGATCGTCGAGGACGACATCTACGGCGAGCTGATGTTCGAGCAGGGCCCGACCAAGGCGCTCAAGTCGCATGATCGCGACAGCCGGGTGATCTATTGCTCGAGCTTCTCCAAGACGCTGTCGCCGGGCGTGCGCATCGGCTGGATCGTCGCTGGCAAGTATCAGGACGAGATCCAGCGTCTGCAGACCTTCTCCACCCATTCGGCGTGCAGCGTCACCCAGATGGCGGTGGCGGCCTATCTGGAGAACGGCGGCTATGACCGCCACCTGCGGCATATCCGTCAGGAGTACCGCAAGAACCTCAGCGCCTTCCAGCTGGCGGTGCAGCAGTACTTCCCGGCCGGCACGCAGATGACCCGACCCAAGGGCGGCTTCATTCTCTGGGTCAGTCTGCCGGCGCGGGTCAACACCAAGGACCTGCACGTGCGCGCGCTGCAGCAGGGCATCTCGATCGCACCGGGGCTGATCTTCAGCAATACCGAGCAGTTCAACCACTGCGTGCGGCTAAACTGCGGCATCCCGTGGAATCGCGAGGCCGAAAGGGCGCTGATGACCCTGGGCATGCTGGCCACCCAGCTGTGTCAGGAGGCAGGCGGTTCGTGGGAAGGTTGAAAAACCGCCTGATGGTTTAACCCGAACGATCGCAGGGCTGCGTCTACCTGAGCGAAGGTCTCATGCCATTGCTCAGGAGGTGCACCATGTCCGCTTATTCCCTGCTGCTCGTTCGCCCGCTCGCCGTTGGATTCTCGGCCGGTGCCCTGCTGGCACTGGCTGCCTGCAGCGCCTCGGCACCGGAGGCCGAGAAAGCGGCCAGTTCCGTGCCGCCGCAGCCCATGCTGGCGGATGAGCTGGTCGCCGCCGCACCCGCCGAGCTGACCCGCAAGCGTGCGGCGCCGCTGGCCGGTCAGCTGGCCCCCATGCCCAGTTCTGTGGCCGATGCTGCGCTGCCCGGCTATCGCGACGTGCCGCGCGAGCAGTATCAAAACTACCCCGACAATCCGGTCTTCGCTGTCAGCGAGACGCCGGTGTCCACCTTCAGCATCGATGTCGATACCGGCAGCTACGCCAACGTGAGGCGCTTTCTCAATGGCGGCCAGCTGCCGCCGAAGGACGCGGTGCGTCTGGAGGAACTGGTCAACTACTTCCCCTATGCCTATCCCTTGCCGCAGGGCGATGCGCCCTTCGGCGTCAGCACCGAACTGGCGGTGACGCCGTGGAACCCGCAGACCCGCCTGCTGCGCATCGCCATCAAGGCGTCGGACCGCAGCGTCGAGGAGCTGCCGCCGGCCAACCTGGTGTTTCTGGTGGATGTCTCCGGCTCGATGCACCGCCGCGAAGGCCTGCCGATGGTGCAGGGCACCCTGAAGCTGCTGGTCGACCAGTTGCGTCCGCAGGACCGCGTATCGCTGGTTACCTACGCCGGCGCCACTCAGGTGGTGCTGGACTCCACGCCCGGCAGCGACAAGGCGAAGATCCGTGCGGCCATCGATCAACTGACGGCAGGCGGCTCCACTGCCGGTGAGTCGGGCATCCAGCTGGCCTATCAGCAGGCGAGCAAGCACCTGATCGAGGGCGGCATCAATCGCATCCTGCTGGCCACCGATGGTGACTTCAACGTCGGCATCAGCGACTTCGACAGCCTCAAGCAACTGGCAGCGGACAAGCGCAAGACGGGCGTTTCCCTCACCACCCTGGGCTTCGGCGTGGACAACTACAACGAGCGCCTGATGGAGCAGTTGGCCGATGCCGGCAACGGCAACTACGCCTATATCGACAACCTGCGCGAGGCGCGCAAGGTGCTGGTGGATCAGCTCGCGTCGACCCTCGCCACCGTGGCCAGCGACGTGAAGCTGCAACTGGAATTCAACCCGAGCGAGGTCAGCGAGTACCGCCTGCTGGGCTATGAGAACCGCGCACTCAAGCGCGAGGATTTCAGCAACGACAAGGTCGATGCCGGCGAGATCGGCGCCGGGCACACCGTCACCGCGCTGTACGAGATCGTCCCGGCCGGTGGCAAGGGCTGGCTGGAGCCATTGCGCTATCAGAGCAGCGCTCAGCCAGCGGGCAAGAGCGGCGAGCTGGCCTGGCTGCGGATTCGCTACAAGGCGCCGGGGGAGGCGAGCAGTCGCCTGCTGGAACGACCCATTGCGCGCAACGAGGCGAAACCGGTTGCGGCCGCCAGCGAGGATCTGCGTTTCGCTGCCGCGGTGGCAGCCTTCGCCCAGCAGCTCAAGGACGGCCGCTACACCGGCGACTTCGACCTGGCGCAGAGCATCGCGCTGGCCCGCTCGGGCAAGGGCGAGGATCGCTTCGGCCTGCGCGGCGAGTTCATCCAGCTGGCCGAAATCGCCCAGAGCCTGCACACTTCCGGCTCCACTCCAGTACGAGTTCAGCAGTGAACGCACCTCTCACGGATGACGACGCCGCCTTGCTGCGGCGTTACCGCCGCGGCGACGCGGCGGCCTTCAATGCGCTGTACCAGCGCCACAGACTGGGCCTGTTCCGCTTCCTGCTCGGCCTGTGCGGCGATCACGCCCTGGCCGAGGAAGTGTTCCAGGAAACCTGGATGAGCCTGGTGCGCAGCCAGAGCGAACAGCGCGAGGCGGTGCTGTTCAAGACCTGGCTGTACCAGATCGCGCGCAACCGCCTGATCGACCATTGGCGCAAGACGGGCCGGCATCAGGCCGGGCACGACGAATACGACGAGAGCCAGCATGCCCAGGCCGACCCGCAGCCCGGCCCGGAGCAGCAGTGGGGCCTGAGTCGCGACAGCGAACGGCTGCAGGCGGCACTGGCCGACCTGCCGGAAGATCAGCGCGAGGTCTTTCTGTTGCGCGCCCATGGCGACCTGGAACTGAACGAGATTGCCGAGTTGACCCGCACGCCGGCCGAGACGGTCAAGAGCCGTCTGCGCTATGCCCTGCAGAAACTGCGCCGGCTGCTGGCCACCGAGGAGTTGTCCGCATGACCCATGAACGAGAACCGCTGGATCACGAACAGGCGCTGCTGGCGCATTTCCGTGCCCATGGCAGCGGCGAACCCCCGGCCGAGCTGGATGCACGCATTCTGGCGGCGGCTAGTGCGGCTGCCCGTGAGACGCAGCAGGCCGGAGCCGCCAGTGACAAGGCTGGCTGGGCGCAGCGTTTGCACCAGTGGCTGTTCGGCAGCGGCCGGCAGCGGTGGTCGGTGGCGGTAGCCGGGCTGGCCTGCGTCGGCATCGGCGTCAGCCTGACCTGGCGCACCCTGGAGCAAGCACCGGATGCCTTCGATGCAGTCCCGCCCAGCGTGCTGATGAGCCCGGCTGCACCGGCTCCGATGGCGGCCAAGCGTGCGGCAGAGCAGGAGGCGGTTGCTCCCATGGCGGCGCCGCAGGAGCGTATGAAGAGCCAGGCCATGGCACGCCAGGCGCCGTCTGCCGATATGGCCGAGGCACCGATGGCCAGCAGCGCTGCGCTGGCGCCCCTGGCCGAACTGGTGATTCAGAGCGAACCACGCGAGGCGTTGCTGCGTTTGCTTGAGCTGCGCAGGGCTGGCGAGCAGGAGCAAGCGCAGCGGCTGCTGGAGCAGCTCCAGGCCGACCATCCGCAACTGGATATCGAAGCCGAGCTCGCGCATCTGGCGAACGAGCCGTCAGCCGAATGAGCTGCCGGGTAAAAGTCGTGTAAGTCGACTTGTCAGGCGCGCCCAGGCGGAGGAGCATGGGTGCGTTACTGATCAAGTTATTCTTGTCCCATGATGCGTAAGTCCATTTTACTGTTGCTGTGTTTAGGGCTACTTAGTGCATGTGAGCGCGCGCCTGAGCCAGTTGCGCAGCAGCCTGCACCTGAGCCCGCAGTGGTCGCTGCGCCTGAGCCTGCGCCTGTTGCGGAGGTTGCCAAGCCCAAACCGGTCGAACCTGCGCCGCCTGCCAAGGTGGTCGAAAACAAACCCGTGCCTCCCGCCAAACCGCCTGTTGCCGCCAAGCCCAAGCCTGCTGCGGCACCACAGGCCAAGCCTGCCGAGCCCGAATCGAAGCTGGCGCTGGATCTCAGCGTGCCGCAGGAGTTGTTCGAGCAGGCCCTGGAAAGTGAAACCCGCGATGAGCTTTCGCCCCTGTTGCCGCCGATGTTCGGCGAGAAACCCGAAGCCGAGAGCCCGTTCCAGATCAGCGGTCGGCTGATCAGCAACGAGCGGGTAGACGACTACTGGGATTCCATCGAAGGCGCCGAGGTGCAGTTCGAGTTCAAGCGCTAGCTCAAAAGCGGTAACGCTGCTGCTCGATGGCCGCATGGGTTTCGCGACTTAGCGGTTGGAAGCTGTCCGAGCCTGGCAGGCGCACGTAGAGCGGACCATCGACCTTGCCCGGGTCGTAGCCGACCTGCTTGAGGTCGGTTTTCTTGTACTTGAAGGTGCCGGTGGTCTCCACCTCGCCAAGCAGGCGGATGAACAGCGGGGCGGCATAGGCCGGCAGTTCGGCATCCAGGTGAGCGGCCAGCGCTGCGCCATCCAGCGCATGACCAGACGCCAGGCGCAGCGCAGCCATGCCGCAGCGGCCATTGGTGCCGGGAACCTCCACACCGTAGACCACCGCATCCTCCACCCCGGGGAAGGCGCCAAGCACGTTTTCCACCTCGGTCGTCGAGACGTTCTCGCCCTTCCAGCGGAAGGTGTCGCCGAGGCGGTCGACGAACTGCGCGTGCTTGCAGCCGATGTCGCGCATCAGGTCGCCGGTGTTGAACCAGGCATCGCCCTTCTTGAACACGTCGCGCAGGATCGCCGCCTCGCTGTTGGCCGGATCGGTGTAGCCGTCGAACGGCCACTTGGCGCTGATCTCGCTGATCAGCAGGCCTGCTTCGCCCTTGTCGGCCTTTTGCAGAAAGCCCTTCTTGCCGCGCACGGGGCGGTCGTTTTCCAGGTCGTAACGGACGATGGCGTAGGTGGCCGGGGTATAGCCGACGGTATTGTCGAAGTTGAAGACGTTGGTGAAGCCGATATTGCCTTCGCTGGAGGCATAGAACTCGGTGATCTGCTCGACGCCGAAGCGCTGCTTGAACTCGGCCCAGATCGAGGGGCGCAGGCCGTTGCCGATCATGCAGCGCAGGCTGTTGTTCCTTTCGCTATCGGTTTCCGGCTGGTTGAGCAGGTAGCGGCACAGTTCACCGATGTAGCCGAAGCAGGTGGCCTGGTAACGCGCCACGTCGCTCCAGAAGGCGCTGGCGGAGAACTTGCGGCGCAGCGCGATGGCCGCGCCGCCGGCCAGGGCCGCGCTCCAGCATACGGTGACGGCGTTGTTGTGGTAGCAGGGCAGGGTGAGGTAGAGCACGTCGTGCTCGTTCAGGGTCAGCCCGGAATGGCCGAAGCCGCCATAGGCCTTGATCCACTTGCCGTGGCTCATGATCGAGGCCTTGGGCAGGCCGGTGGTGCCAGAGGTGTAGATCAGAAAGCAGGCATCCTTCATGCGTACGCGCTGGCTGTCCGGCGGGTTGTCCTGGGCCTGGCCGGCGGCCAGGTGCATCAGGTTGAGCCAACCATCTGGCGCCTGGCCGGGATCGCGCAGGCAGTCGTGGTCGGCGATCCAGTAGCGTTTGGCCTGCGGGTTCTCCAATTGCGCGGCGATTTCCTCGAAGGCGCCGAGCAGTTCGTCGCCGATCACCAGAAAGCCGGGTTTGACTAGGTTGAAGCTGTGCGCCAGCACCTTGCCGCGCTGGGTGGTGTTGATCAGCGCGCCGACCGCGCCGAGCTTGCTCAGGGCGGCGAGGATCGCCAGCAGCTCCAAGCGGTTTTCCAGCATCACCGCCACCACATTGCCATGGCCGACGCCTTCGGCCTTGAACGCCCAGGCCAGGCGGTTGGCCCAGGCATTGAAGGCGCGGTAGCTGAGCTGGCGGTTTTCATCCATCAGCGCCGGGCGTTCAGGATGGCGCTCGGCGGCGCGTTGCAGGGCCCAGGCCAGCGACAGGTTCTTCTCGCGGTTGCGGATGCCGGCGTAGTAAAGGCCGCGCAGCATGCGCGGCACGCGTGGCAGGTGCTGCGGCAGGTGGGCCAGGAAGCGGAAGGGCGAAATTAGATCGGCTTGGCTCATGGGGCTCGCACTTGGGCTGTTATGAATTGGAGGCGAGGTCTGACTCTAGTCAGCCAGGCGCGCACCAGCCATGGCCCAGGTGCGTTCAGCGGCGGGCAGATCGGCAAATAGCCTTGCCTCTCGTAGGGTGCGCTGCGCGCACCGGGCAGAACACAAATCCTGAGGTTGTCTCGGTGCGCGCGGCGCATCTTACGGATCGCGGTTCGCACGTAGCCCGGATGAAAATCCGGGAAGGCCCTTGCGGCCAATCCCCGGATTGCATCCGGGCTACGAAGCCAACGCATTCAGGGCGTCAATCGACGAACAGGTCGGGCACCAGGCTGCCGCCAGCGGGATCGAAGCGGTACTGTTCGAAGTCGCTGACGCCCCGTTCACGCAGGATGTCCTCGTCGATCAGCAGGCGCCCGGTGAGGCTGCGGCCTTCGCTGCTGAGGATGGCGTGGGCCGCATCGGCCATGATGGCCGGGGTGCGCGCCCGCTTGAAGGCGTCGCGGCTGCCCAGTTCGAACTCGATGGCCGCGGTGGCGATCATGGTCTTCGGCCACAGCGAATTGACGCTCATGCCGTACTTCTTGAACTCCTCGCTCATGCCCAGGGTGAGCATGCTCATGCCGTACTTGGTGACGGTGTAGGGGCCGTGCTGGGCGAACCACTTGGCGTCGAGGTTGAGCGGCGGGGACAGGTTGAGGATATGCCCGCTGGCGCTCTGTTTCAGATAGGGCAAGGCCGCCTGGCTGCAGACCATCACTGCGCGGGTGTTGATCTGGTACATCAGGTCGAAACGCTTGGCTTCGAGCTTCTCCACGCCCACCAGCTTGATCGCCCCGGCGTTGTTGACCAGCGCGTCGATGCCGCCGAAATGCTCGGCGGCCTGGGCCATGGCGGCCGCCACGGCCTGTTCGTCACGCACGTCCAGCTGCAGGGCCAGGGCCTTGCCGCCGGCGGCTTCGACCTCGGCGGCGACGCTGTGGATGGTGCCCGCCAGCTTCGGATGCGGCTCGGCGCTCTTGGCCGCGATGACGATGTTGGCACCATCGGCGGCGGCCTTGAGGGCGATCTCGCGGCCGATGCCACGGCTGGCGCCGGTGATGAACAGGGTCTTGCCGGAAAGGGACATGGGCGTGCTCCTTCTTGTTGTTATGGGGCCGTGGGAGGGGCTTTAGCCGCGATGAACGACGCTCGCGGCTAAAGCCCCTCCCACGGTGATATTTCAGGCCTCTGCAGCTTCAATTTCCACTAGCAACTGGCGGCTTTTCACCTGGTCGCCCTGGCTCACTCCAACGCGGCGGACGATGCCGTCGACGCCGGCCTTGAGCGGGTGTTCCATCTTCATCGCTTCCAGCACCACCAGCAGTTGCCCCTTGCTGACGCTGGCGCCCTCGGCGATCAGTACGTCGACGATGGCGCCATCCATCGGTGCCTTCACCGCGCCGCTGCTGGCGGCGTTCTGCCCGCCAGCCGGCTCGTGGGTGACATCCAGCAGTTCCAGGTTGCCATGCTCACCGTACAGCCACAGGCGCTCACCTTCGAGGTGGTAGGCCTGGCGGCGGCGCACGCCGTCCAGTTCCAGGGTCAGCCAGCGACCGTCGCTGGCCAGCAGGCGCACAGACAGTTGTTCCTCACCCCGGCGCACGCAAAGGTGTGCTTGCGTACCGCTGGCGAGCACATCCAGCTCCACGGCGTGCTTGTGTTCGCCCTGCTTGAGGACGAA
>NZ_JAODYT010000061.1:0-23716 GCF_029834875.1 Pseudomonas sp. GD04158
GAGCTGATCACGCGCTTGAAGTTCTCGTGCTCGGCGCGCTTGACCGCGACGTAGCCGCGCATGAACTTCTCGCCCAGGTACTTCTCGGCGGCCTTGCAGGCCTCCATGCGCTCCAGCGCCGCCTCGATGGTCAGCGGCAGACGCAGGTTGCGGCGCTCGTAACCGCGGCCCTTGACCGGGGCGCTGGGCTTGATGCCCTCGACCATGCCGATGTAGCCGCACAGCAGCGACGCGGCCAGCACCAGGTAGGGGTTGGCGTCGGCGCCGGCCAGGCGGTTTTCCACCCGACGGTTTTGCGGCCCGGCCTCGGGTACGCGCAAGCCCACGGTACGGTTCTCCTCGCCCCACTCCACGTTCACCGGCGCCGAGGTATCGGGCAGGAAGCGGCGGAACGAGTTGACGTTGGGCGCGAACAGCGGCAGCAGCTCGGGGATGTACTTCTGCAGGCCGCCGATGTGCTGCAGGAACAGCTCGCTCATGGTGCCGTCTTCGTTGGAGAAGATGTTCTTGCCGGTCTTGATGTCCACCACGCTCTGGTGGATGTGCATGGCGCTGCCCGGCTCGTCGGTGATCGGCTTGGCCATGAAGGTGGCCGCCACGTCGTGCTTGAGCGCGGCCTCGCGCATGGTGCGCTTGAACACGGTGATCTGGTCGGCCAGGTGCAGCGCGTCGCCGTGACGGAAGTTGATCTCCATCTGCGCCGGGCCGTCCTCGTGGATCAGCGTGTCCAGGTCCAGGCCCTGCAGCTCGCACCAGTCGTAGACGTCCTCGAATAGCGGGTCGAATTCGTTGGCAGCGTCGATGGAGAAGGACTGACGCCCTACCTCCGGACGACCGGAACGGCCCATCGGCGCCACCAGCGGGAAGTCCGGGTCGCTGTTGCGCTTGGTCAGGTAGAACTCCATCTCCGGCGCGACGATCGGCCGCCAGCCCTTGTCGGCATACAGCTTCAGCACCGTCTTGAGAATGTTGCGCGGCGACAGCTCGATGGGGTTGCCCTGCTTGTCGAAGGTGTCGTGGATCACCATGGCGGTGGGCTCGATGGCCCAGGGCACGAGGAACACGGCGTTCTCGTCGGGGCGGCAGAACATGTCGATGTCCGCCTCGTCGAGCAGCTCGTAATAGATGTCGTCCTCGACGTAGTCGCCGGTCACGGTCTGCAGCAGCACGCTCTCGGGCAGACGCATGCCCTTCTCGTCGAGGAACTTGTTGGTCGGCGATATCTTGCCGCGGGCAATGCCGGTCAGGTCACTGATCAGGCATTCGACTTCGGTGATTTTGCGTTCTTTCAGCCAGCTGGTGAGCTGGTCAAGCTTGGTACTCATAGAGACCTCAGGGTTGTAGAACCGATATGTTTATAGCCGGTTCAGCGTTGCCCGCCCTCTCCCTGCAAGCCTCACCAAAGGCCTGAGAGAAGGCGAGATATTCGGATGGGATGCTACTAGGGCTGTAGCACCTCCGGCACGAGGCTTTTCGCCCCAGGCACGGGAAAAACTCCGCCCGGGGCGCCAGTCGATGGCATCGATGCCTCGAGCACCGTGGCCGGATACGCAACAACCCGGCCAGGAAGGGTCCGCAGCGGCGTTTCGCTGGCTGCGCTATCGTGCTGATTGAGGGGTATGCTGGCAGCGTGACGAGACGCGCCTGTTACAGGCGGGCTGCCGGGCCGCAGTGAGCCGAAAAGCCACTGCAAACCAGTGTCCTCCGGCCGCGCCACGCGGAGACTCGCAGCGGCGATGACGCGATGAGGAGCGAGACCAAGAGTCTTGGTACAAGCGCTGACGCCGACGCTCGGCAGACAGAACATGGGACACCCGTATTATTGCTGTTATGGGTTTGAACCGAGCTTAGCCTTGTTCATTTTTTTACACAATAGCTCTGTAAAAAATTGAACACACCCCACTGAGCACCCTGTCGGCATGCGGGAAAAGCGCCTCTGAAAGGCCTTGAAACGCCCCAAAAATGGCCATCATGCCCCACTACAGGGCATCACGAGGGCAGCTTGACAGTAAAGTGCGTTTCGGATTGACTCACACCCATGCAGTCGCATGATTGATATATTTAACAAAAAGGTGTTGCATCATGTCGGTACCCCCGCGTGCCGTTCAGCTTAACGAAGCGAACGCGTTCCTTAAGGAACATCCTGAGGTCCAGTTCGTCGACCTTCTTATTGCAGATATGAATGGTGTGGTGCGCGGCAAGCGCATCGATCGAAACGCCCTTCACAAGGTGTACGAAAAAGGCATCAACCTGCCGGCCTCGCTCTTCGCCCTCGACATCAACGGCTCCACCGTCGAAAGCACCGGCCTCGGCCTGGACATCGGCGACGCCGACCGTATCTGCTTCCCCATCCCCAATACCCTGTGCAACGAACCCTGGCAGAAGCGCCCGACCGCGCAGCTGCTGATGACCATGCACGAGCTGGACGGCACGCCCTTCTTCGCCGACCCGCGCGAGGTATTGCGCCAGGTGGTGCAGAAGTTCGACGAACTGGGCCTGCGTATCTGCGCAGCCTTCGAACTGGAGTTCTACCTGATCGACCAGGAGAACGTGAACGGCCGGCCGCAGCCGCCACGCTCGCCGATTTCCGGCAAGCGCCCGCACTCCACCCAGGTCTACCTGATCGACGACCTCGACGAGTACGTCGACTGCCTGCAGGACATGCTCGAAGCCGCCAAGGAGCAGGACATCCCGGCCGACGCCATCGTCAAGGAAAGCGCCCCGGCGCAGTTCGAGGTCAACCTGCATCACGTCGAGGACGCCATCAAGGCCTGCGACTACGCGCTGCTGCTCAAGCGCCTGATCAAAAACATCGCCTACGACCACGAGATGGACTCCACCTTCATGGCCAAACCCTATCCGGGTCAGGCCGGCAACGGGTTGCACGTGCACATCTCGCTGCTCGACAAGAAGACCGGCAAGAACATCTTCGCCGCCGACAACCCGCTGGAGAACACCTCGCTGCGCCATGCCGTGGGCGGCATTCTCGATACCATGGCGGCGTCGATGGCCTTCCTCTGCCCCAACGTCAACTCCTACCGCCGCTTCGGTGCGCAGTTCTACGTGCCCAACGCGCCGAGCTGGGCGCTGGACAACCGCACCGTGGCCGTGCGCGTGCCGACCGGCAGCCCGGATGCCGTGCGCATCGAACACCGGGTGGCCGGCGCCGATGCCAACCCCTACCTGATGCTGGCGTCGATCCTTGCCGGTATCCACCACGGCCTGACCAACCAGATCGAACCGGGCGAACCGATCGAAGGCAACGCCTACGAGCAGCTCGAGCCCAGCCTGCCGAACAACCTGCGCGATGCCCTGCGCGAGCTGGACGACAGCGAAGTGCTGAACAAGTACATCGATCCCAAGTACATCGACATCTTCGTCGCCTGCAAGGAAGCCGAGCTGCAGGAGTTCGAGACCACCATTTCCGACCTCGAGTACAACTGGTACCTGCATACCGTGTGACACCGAGAAAGCCGGCCGCAGAGCCGGCTTCTTTTTGCCTGCCAACTGCCAACCGACAGCTCTGACGCTTCGCGTCGGGACCAGCGGTTCGCCGCACGGCGACTCCGCTGACGTGAACCAACCTCCGGCGACCGAGGCCGCCGGTTATCGTTGCCTTCATCAACGGGGAGCTATTCATGCAACGCGCTCTTGCCGCCGCCCTGCTCGGCCTGACCTGCGCCCTGGCTCAGGCCGCCGACAGCATCCGGGTCTACAACTGGAACGATTACATCGCGCCGCAGGTGCTGGACGACTTCACCCGCGACACCGGCATCGCGGTCGAGTACCACACCTTCGCCAGCGCCGAAGAGCTGAACGCCGCGTTGCACAGCAGCGAGGCCATCGACGTCGCGGTGCCGTCGCACAACGACCTGCCGGCGCTGATCGCCGACGCGCGCATCCAGCCGCTGGACCTGGCCAGACTGCCCAACCGCCAGCACCTGGACAAACAGCTGCTGAGCAAGCTGGCGGCCGTCGACCCGCAGAACGGCTATGCCGTGCCCTATCTATGGGGCGCGGTAGGCCTGGCGATCAACACCCCTCAGGCCGAAGCCGCCTACGGCGGGGCGCTGCCGGAGAGCTGGAGCCTGCTGTTCGATGCCGAGCAGAGCGCACGCCTGGCCAAGTGCGGCATCAGCGTGCTGGATGCACCGGATGAAACCCTGTCGCTGCTGCTCAACTACCAGGGCCGTAGCCTCGCCCGCAGCGCACCGAGCCGCGTCGAGCGTGCCGGCAGCGTGCTCGAAGCCCTGCGTCCGCACCTGCGCTATGTCGACAGCGAGCGCTACATCGACGACCTCAGCAATGGCCGCCTGTGCCTGGCCATGGCCTGGGTCGGCGACGCCCTGGCCGCTGCTCAGGCCGGCCAGCCGGTCAGCTTCGTGGTGCCGCAGGAAGGCTCGGTGCTGTTCATCGACAACCTGGTGATTCCCGCCAGCGCCGCGCGCCCGGACCTCGCCCACCGCTTCATCGACTACCTGATGCAACCGCAGGTGATCGCCCGGATCACCGCCGAAACGCTCTACCCCAACGGCAATGCCGACTCCGTGCAGTTCATCGACAGCGCCCTGCTGCAGCAACCGGGCCTCTATCCGGATCAGGACACCAAACGCCGTCTGTATCCGCTGGAGGTACTCTCGGAAAAGCACGCCCAGGTACGCAGCCAGGTCTGGCAACGCTTCCGTGACGGCAGCTGATGGTTCGGCGAGGCTTGCCTCGCCCACTGCGCCTGACGTCCAATAGCGCCTCGCCCACCGAGGAGCCCGTCATGTCGCGCCCCGCCAGCCCCCGCAAACCGCGCGCCAGCAGCCAGGCACGGATCGCCCAGATTCTCGCCGCCGCCCGCGAACTGCTGGCCGAACAGGGCATGGCCAACCTGTCGATCTACACCGTGGCCGAGCACGCGGGCATTCCGCCGTCGTCGGTCTATCACTTCTTCGCCAGCGTGCCGGCCCTGCTCGAAGGGCTGACCAGCGACGTGCACGCGGCCTTTCGCGCCTGCCTGCTGGAGCCCGTGGATCACAGCGGCCTGCAAAGCTGGCATGACCTGTCACGCATCGTCGAGCAGCGCATGCTGGCGGTTTACGCCGCGGATGCCGCCGCGCGCCAGCTGATCCTGGCCCAGCATGGCCTGGCCGAGGTGACCCAGGCCGATCACCAGCACGACATCGAACTGAGCCGCCTGATGCAGGCGCTGTTCGACCGCCACTTCCCCCTGCCACAACTGCCGGTGGATATCGACGTGTTTGCCCTGGCTATGGAGCTGGGCGATCGGGTCTACGCCCGCTCGGTGCAGTTGCACGGCGAAATCACCCCGCGCCTGGCCGAGGAAGGCATGCGCGTGTTCGATGCCTATCTGGGCCTCTACCTGCCGGCCGCCCTGCCGAAACGAGCCACGCCGCTTACGTAGGGTGCGCCGAGCGCACCAATCTCCCCGATGTCGGAACGTCTGCGATTACGCACGGCCCAGCGCGTGCCTCCTTACGACTCACGCCCGGATTTTTATCCGATAAAAATCTGAATATTTCCCTCATTACGCCTTTCCAGTCTTTTAAATCCGATTTTTATCGGATATAAATCGACTAACCTGCCCTGGTCGATCCACCCGCCACGGCCCCGTCACAGGTCGCCGACTGCCTCGGACGACCGCTTTCCCGCCTACGAGGTGCTTTATGTCCCGTATCGTTACCGTCGCTGCGACCCAGATGGCCTGCTCCTGGGATACCGCCGCGAACATCGCCAACGCCGAACGGCTGGTACGCCAGGCAGCCGCCCAGGGCGCGCAGATCATCCTGATTCAGGAGCTGTTCGAGACGCCCTACTTCTGCCAAAAGCCCAACGCGGACTTCACCCAGCTGGCCACCACGGCGGAGGAGAACCCGGCGATCCTGCACTTTCGCAAAGTCGCCGCCGAGCTGAAGGTGGTACTGCCGATCAGCTTCTTCGAACGCGCCGGGCGCGCCCGTTTCAACAGCATCGCCATCATCGATGCCGACGGCAGCAACCTCGGGATTTATCGGAAAAGCCATATCCCCGACGGCCCCGGCTACCACGAGAAGTATTACTTCAATCCCGGCGATACCGGCTTCAAGGTCTGGGATACCGCCTACGCCAGGATCGGTGTCGGCATCTGCTGGGATCAGTGGTTCCCCGAATGCGCGCGCAGCATGGCGCTGATGGGCGCGGAGATCCTCTTCTACCCCACCGCCATCGGCAGCGAGCCGCATGACCCGACCATCAGCTCGCGCGACCACTGGCAGCGCGTGCAGCAGGGCCACGCTGGCGCCAACCTGATGCCGCTGGTGGCCAGCAACCGCATCGGCCGCGAAGAACAGGACGGTTACGACATCACCTTCTACGGCAGCTCGTTCATCGCCAACCAGTTCGGTGAGAAGGTCGAGGAGCTGGGCCAGCGCGAGGAAGGCGTGCTGGTGCACCGCTTCGATCTGACCGCGCTGGAGAAGGTGCGCACCGCCTGGGGTGTGTTCCGCGACCGCCGGCCGAACCTATACTGGCCACTCTCCACGCTCGATGGTGAAACTCCGTCGACCCCGTAGGTGCGCTGTGCGCACCTAGCCCTCCAGACACTTTGCCGGTGCGCATGGCGCACCCTACGGAACCGAGACATGACCACCCTGACTACCACCCCACGCGCCGATGGTTTCCATATGCCCGCTGAGTGGGCACCGCACAGCCAGACCTGGATGGTCTGGCCGGAGCGCCCGGACAACTGGCGCAACGGCGGCAAGCCGGCGCAGGCGGCCTTCACCGCCGTGGCCAAGGCCATCGCCCAGTTCGAGCCGGTGACCGTCTGCGTCTCCGCCGCGCAGTACGAAAACGCCCGTGCCCGCCTGGACGACGACAACATCCGCCTGGTGGAAATCACCACCGACGATGCCTGGGTGCGGGACACCGGCCCGACCTTCGTGATCAACGGCCGCGGCGACGTGCGCGGCGTGGATTGGACCTTCAACGCCTGGGGCGGCTTCGACGGCGGCCTGTACTGGCCGTGGCAGCGCGACGATCAGGTGGCGCGCAAGATCCTCGAGATCGAAGGCTGCAAGCGCTATCGCACCGAGGGTTTCGTCCTCGAAGGCGGCTCGATCCACGTCGACGGCGAAGGCACCCTGATCACCACCGAAGAATGCCTGCTGAACAGGAACCGCAACCCGCACCTGTCGCGTGAAGAAATCGAGGCCGTGCTGCGCGAGCACCTGGCCATCGACACGGTGATCTGGCTGCCCGACGGCCTGTACAACGACGAGACAGACGGCCACGTCGACAACTTCTGCTGTTACGTGCGCCCGGGCGAGGTGCTGCTGGCCTGGACCGACGATCAGAACGATCCCAACTACCCGCGCTGCCAGGCCGCCATGCGCGTGCTGGAGAGCGTGCGTGATGCCAAGGGTCGCCAGCTGATCGTGCACAAGATGCCGATCCCCGGCCCGATCCACGCCAGCGAAGAGGAATGCGCCGGCGTCGACGCCGCCGAAGGCAGCCAGGAGCGTAGCCCTGCGGTGCGCCTGGCCGGCTCCTACGTCAACTTCCTGATCGTCAACGGCGGCATCGTCGCGCCGAGCTTCGATGATCCGAAGGACGCAGAGGCCCGTGCCATCCTGGAACAGGTCTTCCCGGAGCATCGCGTGGTGATGGTGCCCGGCCGCGAGATCCTCCTGGGCGGCGGCAATATCCACTGCATCACCCAGCAGCAGCCAGCCCCGCAGGGTGCCTGACGGCTCCTCACCGCAGCAGCATGAAAACGCTCGGCAGATGCCGGGCGTTTTTCGTTCAGCTGCATCGAGGCACAGGCTTCATTTCACTTTGCAGGTGTTGATGCCCAGCAAGGGATAGGCCGGGCAGAAACGAAAGACTCCGGTCGCCAGCGGCACCACGCCAATCCAGCCCCACAGACCGATCACGCCGGCCAGGCTGAGAGCGATGAGGATCAGACCCGCGGCGATGCGCAGGCTACGGTCGAGCGTTCCAACATTGGCTTTCATCGAGGTTCTCCAGGTCAACGCCCGCGCCAGCCTTCCAGCGCGGTAAAGATCAGCATGCCGGCGAGCATCGCGGCAACGAACAACAGTGCCTGCCAGTGACCGGTCAGCAGGATGGTCAGCGCCGGCCCCGGACAGATGCCGGCGATGCCCCAGCCAACCCCGAACAGCAGGCTGCCAGTGATCAGCCGGGCGTCCAGATCGCGCCGCGTCGGCAGTTGCATGGCGCCGCCCAGCAAGGCTCTGGCGCGCCGCGGTGCCAGGTTCAGCGGCAGCGCCGCGACACCGACGGCTCCCGCCATCACCAGCGCCAGCGACGGGTCCCAGTCGCCGGCCAGATCGAGAAAGGCCAGCACCTTGGCCGGATCGGCCATGCCCGCCAGCAGCAGCCCGAGACCGAACAGCACACCGCAGGCCAATGCACTGAGTCTGGCCATGTTCAGCCCCTCAGCAGATGACGCAGGACAAAGACCGTGGCGAAACCCGCGGCCATGAAGCACAGGGTGGCCACCAGCGAGCGCGGCGACAGGCGCGAGACGCCGCACACGCCATGGCCACTGGTGCAGCCGGAGCCGTAGCGCGTGCCAATGCCCACCAGCAGGCCGGCGGCGATCAAGCCGAGGCTGCCGGTGCCGAAGTGAACCGGCGGCAACGCGGCGAACGTCGCCCAGAGCAGCGGCGCCAGCAACAGGCCAAGCAAAAAGGCCATCTTTTCGCCACGCCCTTCGCCCTGGGGCTGCAGCAGGCTGCCGAGCAGGCCGCTGATACCGGCCACGCGACCATTGACCAGGGCGAACAGCGCGGCCGCCAGGCCAATCAGGGCGCCGCCGGCCAGGGCACTCCAGGGCGTGAAGGCAGCCCAGTCGATGCTCATTGCCGGCCCTCGCAGAACAGCCGGTAGAGCGTCTCGATCACCGCCAGCGCCGCCGGGCTGCTGATGCGATAGAAGATCTGCTTGCCGTCGCGGCGGGTTTCCACCAGTCCTTCGCGGCGCAGCACCGCGAGTTGTTGCGACAGCGTCGGCTGTTGAATGCCGAGCAGCGTCTCCAGCTCGCTGACATTGCGCTCGTCCTGCGACAGCTGGCACAGCAACAACAGGCGATCCGGATTGGCCAGCGCCTTGAGCAGCTGCCCGGCAGCATCGGCATTGGCGCGCAACTGCTGGATATCGATGGGCTCGTCCATGCAACACCTTCACTCAATACAATATGTATTTTTATATATTGTATTTTGACTAAATGATATCCCCGGCGACCAACGGTCGCAGGCCGGGACGAAACCCCAGGCAACAAAAAACCCGCCGAAGCGGGTTCCTTGCAGATCGATGCGAATCAGGCGTCGGCGTCGGCGGCGGCCTGGTAGGCGCCGGCGTCGAGCAACTTGTCCAGCTCGCTGGCATCGCTCGGCTTGAGCTTGAAGAACCAGCTGCCGTACGGGTCGCTGTTGACGCTCTCGGGGCTGTCGACCAGCGCCTCGTTGATCGCGATCACTTCGCCGCCCACCGGCGCGTAGATGTCGGAGGCAGCCTTGACCGACTCCACCACCCCGGCTTCCTGGCCGGCGTCCAGCTGCTTGCCGACTTCCGGCAGTTCGATGAACACCACGTCGCCGAGGGCTTCCTGGGCGTGGTCGGAAATGCCCACGGTCACGCTGCCGTCGGCCTCCAGGCGCGCCCACTCGTGGCTGGCGGCGTAACGCAGATCGGCGGGGATATTGCTCATGTTCGATTCCTCGTAAACGGTGACGGCAAGTGGGCCGTCAGGACAATTTAGCAGGCCGTGGCGCCAGGGAAAGCCGACGCCGCGACCTGATGATTCAGATAAGGGTTTTGCCGTTGCGCACGAAGCTCGGCCTGACCACTCGCACCGGGTACCACTTGCCGCGGATCTCCACCTCGGCGCGTTCGCCGGTGGCCGTCGGTACGCGAGCCAGGGCGATGGATTTGTTCAGCGTCGGCGAGAAGCTGCCGCTGGTGATTTCACCCTCGCCGATGCCCTCGACACGCACCACCTGATGCGCGCGCAGCACGCCGCGCTCTTCCAGCACCAGGCCGACCAGCTTGCTCGGGCAACCCGCCGCGCGCTGCGCTTCGAGTGCAGCACGGCCGATGAAGGCGCGCGCGGCCGGCTCCCAGGCGATGGTCCAGGCCATGTTGGCCGCCAGCGGCGAAACGCTTTCATCCATGTCCTGGCCGTAGAGATTCATGCCGGCCTCCAGGCGCAGGGTGTCGCGCGCACCGAGGCCGATGGGCGCAATACCGGCGCCGACCAGCTCGTTGAGCAGCGGCACCACCTCGGCCACCGGCAGCACGATTTCCAGACCATCCTCACCGGTGTAGCCGGTGCGCGCGATGAACCAGTCGCCTTCGGCCAGCCCCTGGAACGGCCGCAGCTCGTGGATCAGCGCAGCGCGCGCCTGGGTCAGCAGTTCGGCCACGCGCGCGCGGGCCTTGGGTCCCTGGATGGCGAGCATGGCCAGGTCGCGGCGCTCGCGCAGTTGCACGTCGAAGTCGCCGGCCTGGGCATGCATCCACGCCAGGTCCTTGTCGCGGGTACCGGCATTGACCACCAGACGGTAACTCTGCTCCTGGGCAGAAGAGCCGGTGAGGTAGACGATCAGGTCATCGATCACCCCGCCCTGCTCGTTGAGCATGGCGCTGTACAGGGCCTTGCCGGCGCTGTCCAGGCGCGCCACGTCGTTGGCCAGCAGGCGCTGCAGGAAGGCCTGGGCCTGGCTGCCGGTCACGTCCACCACGCACATGTGGGAGACGTCGAACACGCCGCACTCGCGACGCACCTGATGGTGTTCCTCCACCTGCGATCCGTAGTGCAGCGGCATGTCCCAGCCGCCGAAATCCACCATTTTGGCCCCCAGTGCCAGGTGCAGGTCATAAAGGGGGGTACGCTGTCCCATGGGTGTCTCCTTCCGGGCTTGGCGAAGCGATTCAGACCCCTAGAAGCTATCTGCGTTGCCATTGCTGCGTTACAGCCAGACTCGAAATGCTCATGTGCAGGAGCACACTGCGCTTTCTTGCCTGTCTGCGCCTTGCACTGGCGGCCTCGGCTCGAGCATCCTGCTTCGCTCTATCTCCTGCATCCATGCAGGCGTCGGCAACTTCTAGATGAATCTTGCCGGGTCACCCGGCTCGCGAATGGCGCGCATTGTAGCCGCAAGGTCGGCGGGGGTCATCTGACCAAAGGTCGCCCCCGACAGGGGCCGCCTTCAGCCGATGCCGCGCGCCGAACGACGGATCAGCAGGATCACCGGCAACAGACCGACCAGCACCAGGGTCAGCGCCGGCAGCGAGGCGCGCGCCCACTCGCCTTCGCTGGTCATCTCGAACACCCGCACCGACAGGGTGTCCCAGCCGAAGGGACGCATCAGCAGGGTGGCCGGCATTTCCTTGAGCACGTCGACGAACACCAGCAGCGCGGCCGACAAGGTGCCCGGCAGCAGCAGCGGCAGATAGACCTTGAAGAACAGACCGATGCCGCCCACCCCCAGGCTGCGAGAGGCCTCCGGCAGCGACGGGCGGATGCGCGCCAGGCTGGTTTCCAGCGGCCCGAAGGCCACCGCCATGAAGCGGATCAGATAGGCCAGCAGCAGCGCCGTCAGGCTGCCCAGCAGCAAGGGCTTGCCGGCACCACCCAGTGCCGAGGACAGCGGAATGACCAGCTCGCGGTCGAGAAAGCTGAACGCCAGCATGATCGCCACCGCCAGCACCGAACCCGGCAGCGCATAACCGAGGTTGCCCAGGGCGACGCCAAGGCGCACGCCGCGCGTCGGCGCCTGGCGTCTGGCGAACGCCAGCAGCATGGCCACGCTGACCGTGATCAGCGCGGCCATGCCACCCAGGTACAGGGTGTGCAGGATCAGCCCGGCATAACGCTCGTCGAGGTCGAAGCGGCCGCGCTGCCAGAACCACAGCAGCAGCTGCAGCACGGGGATCAGGAAGGCACAGGCGAACACCAGGCCGCACCAGGCGCTGGCGGCGAAGGCCTTCCAGCCGTGCAGGTGGTACAGCGCCTTGCCGCGCGGGCGCTCGTTGGCCGGACGTGCGGCGCCACGGGCACGGCGCTCGCCATAGAGCACCAGCGCCACCGCGAGCAGCAGCAGGCTGGCCAGCTGGGTCGCGCTGGTCAGGCTGTAGAAGCTGTACCAGGTCTTGTAGATGGCGGTGGTGAAGGTGTCGAAGTTGAACACCGCCACCGCGCCGAAATCGGCGAGGGTTTCCATGATCGCCAGGGCCAGGCCGGCACCGATGGCCGGGCGCGCCATCGGCAGCGCCACGCGCCAGAAGGCCTGCCAGGGACTTTGCCCGAGCACCCGCGCCGCTTCCATCAGCCCCTTGCCCTGGGCCAGGAAGGCGCCGCGGGCGAGCAGGTAGACATAGGGGTAGAACACCAGCACCAGCACGATGATGACGCCGCCGGTGGAACGCACCCGCGGCAGGCGAAAGTCGCTGCCGAGCCATTCGCGCAGCAGCGTCTGCACCGGCCCGGCGAAATCCAGCAGACCGACGAAGACGAACGCCAGCACGTAGGCGGGAATGGCGAAGGGCAGCATCAGCGCCCAGTCCAGCCAGCGCCGCCCGGGAAACTCGCAGAGGCTGGTGAGCCAGGCCAGGCTGACGCCCAGCAGCGTCACCCCGACACCGACGCCGAGCACCAGGGTCAGGGTATTGCCGATCAGACGCGCCATCTGCGTCTGCCACAGGTGCGTCCAGATCTTCGCATCCACCTCGTGCCAGCTCAGCAGCAATACCGACAGCGGCATCAGCACCAGCAGGGCGATGGCGAACACGATGGGATACCAGCGACGCTGGACGGGATGCGGCACGCGGATTCCTCGACGGCGAAAAGGACGACGCCCCGGCTAGCGGGGCGTCGCAGTATAACGGCAGCACGGCGGATCGCCGAAGGCCTGCCGCCAAGCCATAGGATCTGGCGAGTCAGGGCCCGTGCAGGGCCGACACGCAGCAGATCGTTACGGACTTATTGCCAGCCGGCGCGATCCATCAGCATGGTCGCTTCGGCCTGGCGGGTGCCGGCCACTTCGGTGGCGATGGAATCGGCCTTGAAGCTGCCCCAGGCAGCCACTTCATCCGACGGCGCGACCGCCGGGTTGGCCGGGAACTCCTGGTTGACGCCGGCGAAGATGGTCTGCGCTTCCGGGGTGGTCATCCACTCCAGCAGCTTGCGCGCCTGCTCGGCATGCGGCGCGTGCTTGGTCACGCCGGCACCGGCCAGGTTGACGTGCACGCCGCGGTCGTTCTGGTTCGGCCAGTAGGGTTTGACCTTGAGGCTCGGCTGCTGCTTGTGCAGGCGACCGTAGTAGTAGGTGTTGGCGATGCCGACGTCGCACTGGCCGGCGTCGATGGCCTGCAGCAGCGCGGTATCGTCCGGGAACACGTCGGTAGCCAGGTTGTTCACCCAGCCCTTGACGATCTCTTCGGTCTTCTCGGCGCCGTGGGTCTCGATCAGGGTCGCGGTCAGCGACTGGTTGTAGACCTTCTTGCTGGTGCGCAGGCACAGACGGCCTTCCCAGTTCTTGTCGGCCAGGGCTTCGTAGGTGGACAGCTCTTCCGGCTTGACCCGCTCGGTGGAGTAGAAGATGGTCCGCGCACGCAGCGACAGGCCGGTCCAGCTGTCGGTGCTGGAGCGATACTGGGCCGGGATGTTGGCGCTGATGACATCGGACTTGGTCGGCTGCAGCACGCCTTCCTGCTCGGCCTGCCAGAGGTTGCCGGCGTCGACGGTGATCAGCATGTCGGCCGGGGTGTTGGCACCTTCGGCCTTGAGGCGGGCAATCAGCGGCGCTTCCTTGTCGGTGATGAACTTGACCTTGACGCCGGTCTTCTCGGTGTAGAGATCGAATACCGGCTTGATCAGCTCGTCGATCCGGGCGGAGTAGACGACTACTTCGTCAGCAGCCTGAACGGCAGTAGCCAGGGTGCTGAGGGTGAATGCAGCGAGAAGCGCGTTGCGAGCCTTCATGGGACCAGCCTCTTGTGAGTGAGCAAAGTGGCTGAATAGTAGTGAATGTTATTTACCTTCTCAACGTAAATAGCGAGACAAAACTCCATAGTTATTACGGCGTATTTTCACTCGCGAGCGGCCAGCAGGTCGGCGGGCAGAAGCAGGGTATCGATCACCGCGTCCACTGGCAGCGACACCACGACCAGAAGTGGACAGACGATGCTGATCAGGCACATGACGGGCCCGGCATTCCCGCTACCGCTGGGGCCAGGACGCAATCCCAGCAGATGGAGATCGCCATTGACGCTCTTGTAGGTTTCCACCGGCATCGGCTCTGCGGTGCCGCCGCGACCGGCCATGGTGCCGCAGCCCGCAGACAGTGAAAGTGCCGCCACCAGCAGGCATTGCAGTAGGTGCTTCATTGCACGCTCCTCGGTCATCCGTGACAGGTAAAGTGGTGGTCAGGCCTTCGCCAGCTCCGGCAGGTCGCCCGACAGCCCCAGCGCCTGACGCACGAACAGCGCCTTGGCCTCGGCCTGGCCGTCGACCAGATCGAGACCGACGTTGCGCAGCAGGCGCAGGGGCAGCGGGTCGGCCTGGAACAGGCGCTGGAAGCCCTCCATCGCCGCCATCATCGCCAGGTTGTGCGGCATGCGCCGACGTTCGAAGCGGCTCAGCACACGTTCCTCGGCGAGATTCTCGCCGCGCGCCGCGGCATGCAGCAGCACCTCGGCGAGCACCGCGGCATCGAGGAAACCGAGGTTGACCCCCTGCCCCGCCAGCGGGTGGATGGTGTGCGCGGCGTCGCCGATCAACGCCAGCCCCGGCTCGACGTAGCGCTTGGCATGACGCTGGCGCAGCGGAATGCACAGGCGGCGGTCGGCGTGCAGCACCTTCCCGAGGCGGTTCTCGAAGGCCCTGCCCAGCTCAGCGCAGAAGGCCTCGTCACCAAGCGCCATCAGCCGCTCGGCCTCGACCGGCACGGTGGACCAGACGATCGAGCACCAGTGTTCCCCAGCCGACCCCGCCAGCGGCAGGAAGGCCAGCGGGCCATCGTCGGTGAAACGCTGCCAGGCGGTGGCCTGGTGCGGGCGCTCGCAGCGCACGCTGGTGACGATGGCGTGGTGCAGGTAATCCCACTCGCGCGTGGCGCAGCCGGCCAGACGCCGTACCGCCGAGTTGCCGCCATCGGCCGCCACCAGCAGCGGCGCGCGCAGCTGACGGCCACCTTCGAGAGTCAGCAGCCAGTCATCGCCGGAGCGGCGCAGCTGCTCCAGGCGTGCCCCCGGCAGCAGGCCGATCTGGCTGTCGTGCAGGCGTTCGAGCAGGGCGTCCTGCACCACTCGGTTCTCGACGATATGACCCAGCGTCTCGGCATGCACGCTGGCCGCGGCGAAATGAATGCTGCCGGTGCCCGAGCCATCCCACACGCGCATCTCGCCGTAGGGACAGGCGCGCCGTGCGCTGATGCCCGGCCAGACGCCGAGGCGCTCGAGAATGCGCTGGCTGGCCATGGACAGGGCGCTGACGCGTGGCTCGAACGGCGCCTGCGCAGCGAACGGCGATACGCTGAGCGGGCTGCCGTCGACGATCAGGATATCCAGGCCGCTGTGTTCCAGCGCCAGGGCCAGGGTGCTGCCGACCATACCGGCACCGACGATGATCAGATCCGCGCGCATATCCATTTTCTCAATCCATAGGGTGCGCCGTGCGCACCATTCTCGAAACCACGGTGCGCCTGCCTTTTCGGCCCGGCAAGACCGGCGCACGGCAGGTCATGCAGCGCCTCACAGACTACGCGTCCCCATGCCCATGGCCTGGCGGGCGAACCAGCGCTTGGCCGGCGGCAGCAGGTCCAGGCCGAGCAGGCCCAGGTTGCGTCCGGCGGTCAGCAGCGGCTGGGCATTGCTGAACAGCCGGGTGACCCGGTCGGAGAAACCCACGGTCAGTTGCTGGTCCAGCTGCTGGCGCTGCAGGTAGCGCTGCAGCGTGGCGAAATCGCCGAGCGGCGCGCTGCCGTCCTGCAGCACCTCGGCCAGTGCCAGGGTGTCGCGCAGCGACAGGTTGTAGCCCTGCCCGGCGATGGGGTGCAGGCTGTGTGCGGCGTTGCCCAGTACCACCAAATGCGGCCGCACCTGCTCGCTGGCTTCGCTCAGCGCCAGCGGATAAAGATGCCGCACACCGACCTGCTGCAGGGCGCCGAGGCGGTAACCGAAGGCCTGCTGCAGCTCGGCGAGGAAGGCCGCATCGCCCAGCTTGAGCAGACGCTCGGCGTCGGCGCTGGCGCGGGTCCAGACCAGTGCACAGCGGTTGCCTTCCAGTGGCAGCAGGGCCATCGGCCCCTCATCGGTGAAGCGCTCGAAGGCCTGCCCACGATGCGCTTCCAGCGGCGTGACGTTGGCGATCACTGCGCTCTGCCCGTAAGGCCGGTGGCTGACGCCGATGCCCAGCTGCTCGCGCAAGCCGGAACGGCCGCCATCGGCCAGCACGGCCAGGTCGCAGTCGAGCTGGCGCTCGTCGCTGAGGTTCAGGCGATAGCCGTCGTCCAGACGCTGCAGGCTGGCCACCTCGGCCGGGCAGTGCCACTGCACCACCTCGGCGTCCAGCGCCTGCCACAGGCAATGGCCGATCCAGGCGTTCTCCACCACGTAGCCGAGCGAGGGCACGCCCTCCTCCATGGCCAGCAGCCGGGTGGCGCCGAAACGACCGCGGTCGGACACGTGAATCTGCTGGATCGCCTCGGCGCGCTGAGCGATGGCCTGCCATACGCCAAGGCGCTCGTAGATCAGCCGGCTGCCGTAGGACAGCGCCGTGGAGCGCGCGTCGTAACTGGGCTGGTAGTCGCTACCCGGAGCGAAGGGCTCGATCAGGGCGATGCGCCAGCCACGCTGGCGCGCCGTTTCCTGCAGGGCCAGGGCCAGGCTGGCGCCAACCAGGCCGCCGCCGATGATCGCCAGTTGCACGCGACTCATAGGGTCAGGCGGCCTGAGCGCGCGCAGCGGCCATCAGCGCCTCGATCTCGGCCACGGTCTTGGGCACGCCACCGGTGAGAATCTCGCAACCGGTCCTGGTCACCACCACGTCGTCCTCGATGCGCACGCCGATGCCGCGCCACTTCTTGGCGACCTTGTCGTTGTCGGCGGCGATGTAGATGCCCGGCTCCACGGTCATGGCCATGCCTGGCTCGAGCACGCGCCACTCGCCACCGACCTTGTAGTCGCCGACATCGTGTACGTCCATGCCCAGCCAGTGGCCGGCGCGGTGCATGTAGAAGGCCTTGTAGGCCTCGCTGGCGATCAGTTCGTCCACCTCGCCGCTGAGCAGGCCGAGCTCCACCAGGCCCTTGGTGATCACCCGCACGGTGGCCTCGTGCGCCTCGTTCCAGTGCTTGCCCGGGGCGATCTCCTTGAACGCGGCTTCCTGCGCGGCCAGGACCAGCTCGTAGATGGCCTTCTGCTCGGCGGAGAACTTGCCGTTGACCGGGAAGGTGCGGGTGATGTCACTGGCGTAGCAGTCGATCTCGCAGCCGGCGTCGATCAGCACCAGGTCGCCGTCCTTGAGCGGCGCATCGTTCTCGCGGTAATGCAGGATGCAGGCATTCCTGCCGGCGGCGACGATGCTGCCGTAGGCCGGCATCTTCGCCCCGCCCTTGCGGAATTCGTAATCCAGTTCGGCTTCCAGATGGTATTCGGACAGCCCGGCGCGGCTGGCCTGCATGGCGCGCACGTGGGCACGCGCGCTGATCTCGGCAGCCTCGCGCATCACCTTCACTTCCGCCGCGCTCTTGTACAGGCGCATGTCGTGCAGCAGATGGTCGAGGGCGACGAACTCGTTGGGCGGCGAGGCGCCCTGACGGGCCTTGGCACGGATATGGTTGATCCACTCCATCAGCCGGTGGTCGAACTCCTGGTTGCAGCCGATGGCGTAGTAGACGCGCTCGCGGCCTTCGATCAGCCCGGGGAGGATGTCGTCGATATCGCCGATGGGGAAGGCATCGTCGGCGCCGTAGGTGGCGATCGCCCCATCCTGCCCGGCGCGCAGGCCGTCCCACAGCTCGCGCTCGGGGTCACGCTCGCGGCAGAACAGCACGTACTCGCCATGCTCGCGCCCCGGAATCAGCGCCATCACCGCTTCCGGCTCGGGGAAGCCGGTGAGGTACTGAAAATCGCTGTCCTGACGATAGACGTGCTCGACGTCGCGGTTGCGGATGTACACCGGCGCGGCCGGCAGGATGGCGATGCTGTTGGGCTCCATCTGCGCCATCAGCGCCTTGCGCCGACGGGCGTATTCGGACTTGGGGATGCTGATCAAGACGGGCTCCGGGGCAAATCAGTGCAGGGAAGGTTTGGCGGCAGGCGCCGCGGGCTTGGCGCATTCGGTGAACAGCAGCAGCGGTGCCACGCGCAGGTATTCCATCACCTCCATGTAGTCGTTCTCGCCATCCTCGGATTCCTCCAGGGCGCTCTGCACCTGGGCGATGGCGGATAGATCCTGCAACACTTCCATGGCCTCGGCGCTCAAGGCGCCGTCGCGGGCGGTCAGGCCGAAGCCGCCGAGAAAACCCTGGCACCACTGGCCCAGCGCAACGGCGCGCTGCGCCAGCGGCGTTTCATCGTCCGGCAACAGCAGCACCACCGCCATGTCCTCGCTGCACAGCTCGCCCTTGACCATCTCCTGCAGGCCGATCAGCGCCTGGCGCACGCTGTCCTGCGGCTCGCCACCGAGCAGATCGGCAGCATCGAGCAGCCAGGCATCGGCATCGAAGCCGGCACCGGCGCAGCTACGGCCAAGCAGCAGACCATGCAGTTCGGCGGGGGAAACGGAATGCCCGGCGCTGCTCAGCAGAGCGGCGAAGGCGGCGTAGGGGGAGCTGGAAGTCGACATAGATAGCTAGGCGCCAGACAGCGCAATCTCTAGAATGGAGGCCTCGTATCCTAGCACCGGCAGGCGCGGCAAGACCATCCGAGGCCGCCGGGGCGCTACCGTCGTACGCGTCACGCCACTGTCACAGGGTTTGACCCGCCGCCGGGACACGCCTATATAGTCCAGCCATTCCCTCCCGTAGCGAGAGCCCATGGAAGACGCCGATCTGCACGTATTGACCGCCAAGCTGGAACTGCTGATCCAGCGTGTCGAGCAGCTCAAGGCTCACAACCGACTCCTGCTGGCGAATGAACAGGCCTGGCGCGAGGAACGCGCCCATCTGATCGAAAAGAACGAATTGGCCCGGCACAAGGTCGAATCGATGATTTCGCGCCTCAAAGCCCTGGAGCAGGACACATGACCCAGTCGAACACCGTGACCGTCCACATCCTGGACAAAGAATATTGCATCGCCTGCCCGCAGGACGAACGCGCCAATCTGGAGAGCGCCGCCCGCTACCTGGACGGCAAGATGCGCGAGATCCGCACCAGCGGCAAGGTGATCGGCGCCGATCGCGTGGCCGTGATGGCCGCGCTGAACATCACCCATGACCTGCTGCACAAGCAG
Organism: Pseudomonas sp. GD04158; assembly: GCF_029834875.1. NCBI lineage: Bacteria > Pseudomonadati > Pseudomonadota > Gammaproteobacteria > Pseudomonadales > Pseudomonadaceae > Pseudomonas > Pseudomonas sp. GD04158. Next base: position 19,466 of record NZ_JAODYT010000061.1, read on the forward strand.
CAGCGCCTGGACCAGGACGCCAGCTCCACCCGCCAGCAGGTACGCGACCTGCTCGACCGCGTCGACCAGGCCCTGGCCGACGATCAGGCCTCCTGATACCGCGATGCCTGCCACTTCGTCGCAGGCCACCCCGCAAGGCCGGGGTTCGGGTATACTGGGCGCCACTTCCTGGGGTGTGCGCCAGTCGGGGATGTCCCTGAGCCGATACGCACAACCACGGGGGTTGCATGTTGGGGCCGGTGTGCATGTCCGCCTGACGGAAAGCCTTAACGCCTCCTGCATCCTCCACCTTGAACTTTCGGGTTCAAGGGCTAAACCGACAGCGGCACGCTGGGAAGTCACCCTTTCCCCTGGCAGCCCGCAGCGCTGCCACCCGCCTCGCTCCAGCTCCCACTCATGACAACCTCAAGCGCACTCAGCCGTCCGCAACTGCGCCGCCTGCTGCGCCAGCGCCGTCGTGCGCTCAGCGCCAGCCAGCAGCGCCTGGCCGCCCGCAACCTGTATCGTCAGCTGGCGCAAAGCCCGGCGTTTCGCCGCGCCAGGCATATCGCGCTGTATCTGCCCAACGACGGCGAGATCGATCCGCGCCCGTTGCTGGCCGCCGCGCAGAAGCGCGGCAAGCACACCTATCTGCCGGTACTCAGCGCCTGGCCGAGCACCAAGATGGTGTTTCAGCGCTTCACCAGGCACGAGAAACTGGCGCGCAATCGCTTTCGCATCCTCGAGCCACGCCCGCAGCCCAAACGGCAACGCAAGGTCTGGGCCCTAGACCTGGTGCTGCTGCCGCTGGTGGGTTTCGATGACCGTGGCGGACGCCTGGGCATGGGAGGCGGCTTCTATGACCGCAGCCTGGCCTACCTGCACAGGCGCAAAAATTGGCACATGCCGACGTTATTGGGTCTGGCGCACGAGTGTCAGCGGGTGGATGAACTGGCGCTGGCCAGTTGGGACGTGCCCTTGCAGGCAACGGTGACGGACAAGGCGTGGTACTAGAAGATAGATGTGCACCGCGTTCCCTGCGGCGCTTACGCTGGCAGTCCGCGAATCAGGGCTGCTGCGTTACATTGACGGAAGCGTCGCTCTGACGCTCCCAGAGGCTCTGGGTGTAACCCGTGGTAACCACGCCCAGGCTGAAAAGTATGACGAGAACCCATAAAAGATCTGGCTTGCGTTTCATCTATTGCCTCCCCCTTCAAGGCAACTGCGCGCGTGGATCGCGCGTTATTGTTGTGTAATACGACCTCGCCAAGCGTTAAGCCGGGCATTTTCCGTTAGTGCAAGACACTGTGCAATTTCCGACGCTCACCGACCGTCGGAGACGGTACTCAAACAAGCGTTCACCAACGGGCGCAGCTGCTGGAGCAAAGTTCATGCCTTATTGGCTGATGAAGTCCGAACCCGACGAATTATCCATCCATGACCTGCAGCGACTGGGCAAGGCGCGCTGGGATGGCGTGCGCAATTACCAGGCGCGCAACTTCCTGCGCGCCATGCGCCCCGGCGACCAGTTCTTCTTCTACCACTCCAGTTGCCCCCAGCCCGGGATCGCCGGCATCGGCCGGATTGCCGGCGAGACGTACCCGGACCCGACCGCCCTTGACCCGCACAGCCACTACCACGACCCCAAGGCCAGCGCCGAGAAGAATCCCTGGAGCGCGCTGGACGTGGAGTTCGTCGAAGCCTTCGCCGAGGTGCTGCCGCTGCAGCAGCTGAAGAACAACCCCCTGCTGGTCGACCTGGCGCTGGTACAGCGTGGCAGCCGACTGTCGGTGATGCCGGTGAGCGAAGCTGAATGGGCAACGATTCTCGCCATGCGCTGAAACACTGAAGGCACTATGCTATCAGTCAAGTGATCGCCCACGGAGCCGCCCATGCCGGCCTCTTCCGCCTGGCCGGCGCGCCTGGCGCTGGCCTTTCTCCTGCTGGTGCTGAGCGGCGCCAGTGTACTGCTCTGGCGCCAGATCGAAGGCGTGCAGCAACAGCGCCTGGACGAACGTCTCGGCTACCAGGCCCGTACGCTGGCCCGGCAGCTGGAAAGCACCCTGTACCTGGAAGTGGATGGCCTGGAGCGCATCGCCCGGCTATGGAACCGACTCGGTCGGCTGCCGCGCGACAGCTGGGAAGAAGAGGCGCAGCGCACCCTGGCCGGCTTTCCCGCCTACCAGTCGATCCAGTGGCTGGGCGAGGATCTGCGCATGCGCTGGCTGCTGCCGCTGGCCGGCAACGAGGCGGCGCTGAGCTTCCGGCTCACCCCCGACCACCCCAACTATGCGCTGGCCATGGAGGCGCGGGCCACCGGTGAGCAGCGCTTTTCCAACAGCTTCCAGCTGGTCCAGGGCGGCCGTGGCTTCGTGCTCTACACCCCGCTGTACCGCGAACAGGATGGCGTGCGGGTATTCGACGGTTTCCTCCAGGGCGTGTTTCGCGTCGAACCGCTGATGCAGGAGCTGTTGGCCCAGCTCGATCCCGGATCCTTCAATGTGGAGCTGCTGGAGGACGGCCAGCGCCTGTTCCGCCACGGCGCTGTGGAACAGGCGCCGCAGCGCAGCCTGCAGCTGCCGCTGAGCCTGCTCAACAACCAGGCTTTCAGTCTGCGCCTGAGCCCCACCCAGGAGCTGCTCGAGCAGCTGCACAGCCCGCTGCCCGGCGTGGTGCTCGGTGCCAGCCTGGCCATCAGCCTGCTGCTGGTCGCAGCATTGGCCCTGGCCCTGGAGAACAGCCGGCGAGCCCAGGCCCTGCAGGCTGCGAACCGGCGCTACAAGATCGAGGAAACACGCCGCCAGGAGACCGAACAACGCCTGCACGAGAGCCGCGAACGCCTGCAACTGGTGCTCGACCTGACCGATTCCAGCCACGACGGCCTGTTCATCTTCGACACCACCAACCGCGAGCTGCTGCACATGAACCAGGCCACCTACGCCAGCCTGGGCTACCGCCCCGAGCAGTTCGCCCAGCTGCTGCGCAACGATCCGGAAAAGCTGCTGCCCGGCTTTCACCGCTGGCTGGAGCAGGCACGCCAGGCGCAACGCGACAACCTCTCGCGGATCTTCCAGCGCGAACTGATCCGCCGCGACGGCAGCCGCCAGCCGGCCGAGATCAACACCCAGCTGGTGCAGCTGCACGGCCGCGAGTTCCTCATCGCGGTGTCGCGCGACAACAGCGAGCGCCTGCAACTGGAGGCCCAGCTGCAGCGCCTGTCGCAGCTCGACGGCCTGACCGGCCTGTACAACCGGCGCTATTTCGACCAGCAGTTGCCGGCCGAACTGCGCCGCCTGCGGCGCAGCGGCGCGCCACTGGCCCTGCTGATGCTGGATATCGACCACTTCAAGGCCTACAACGATGCCCTTGGCCACCTGGCCGGCGACGACGCCCTGCGCAAGGTCAGCAGCGTGCTACGCGAAAGTCTGCAGCGCGAAGGCGACGCGGCCTGTCGCTATGGCGGCGAGGAGTTCGCCATCATCCTGGCCAACACCGGTTTGGATGGCGGTGAGCATGTGGCCGCACGCATCCACGAGGCCATCGCCAGTCTGGCCATCGCCCACCCTGCCAGCCCGCTGGGGCGCCTGAGCCTGAGCATCGGCCTGACAGTGCTCGACCCGGTCAGCGACGAACAGCCCGGCGAGCTGGTTTCCCGCAGCGACCAGGCGCTTTACAGCGCCAAGCATCGCGGCCGAAACTGCACCTACCTGTGGCAGCCGCCTGCCGCTTGACCTGCATCAAGCCCGGCCCGCCGCGGCCGGACGACAATGGAAGCCTGCCAATGAATGCCCCAGCCAGGGGTTGGCCGAAGGGAAGCAGCGATCATGAAAAAGCCACCTCACCTACCCTATTTGCTTGCCACCGGGCTCGCCGTGCTGGCCGCGCTCGCCTGGTGGCAGCTACGCCCCGACGGCCTGGGCGAAGGGTTCGCCAGCGGTAACGGGCGCATCGAAGCCACCGAAGTGGATGTGGCGACCAAGCTGGCCGGGCGCATCGCCAGCATCGAGGTCGATGAGGGCGATTTCGTCGAGCCAGGCCAGGTTCTCGCGCGCATGGACACCCAGGCGCTCGAAGCCCAGCTGGCCCAGGCCCGCGCCCAGCTGCGCCAGGCCGAGAACGGCCAGAACACCGCGGCCAGCCAGATCCGCCTGCGCGAGAGCGAGAAGCTCAGCGCCGAGGCCATGGTGCGCCAGCGCCAGGCGGAGCTGGAGGCCGCGCGCAAACGTCACGCGCGCAGCGCCACCCTGGTGCAGCGCAACGCCATGGCCCAGC
>NZ_JAODYT010000062.1:0-23704 GCF_029834875.1 Pseudomonas sp. GD04158
CGGCATTGAACACATGCAGACAGGCCCCGCAGCGCACGGCGCCATGGGCAGCAGCCAGCTGCGCCTGGCTGACGCGGAAGCTGGTGCGGCAATGGGGGCACTGGGTGACGTGGCTTTCGCTCATGCGCAGATCCGGGAGTTCGAGGCGGCTAGTCTAAAGCAGTAGCTGCAGGCTTCAAGCCGCAAGCTGCAGCCAGGGGTGCGGCTGCGAACGAACGGCGTTCCGTTTGTTTCATGATCGAGTCGGCCCGATCGCGAACGCATTCGCCGTGCAGGACGCTCTAGCGCTTCACCCCGCTGATGCGTACCCAGCCATCCTTGATTGCCGTTGGGTCGAGGTCGAAGGCGCCGGCGTAGGCGGCGCGAACTTCCTCGGCCTGTTCGGCGAGGATGCCCGACAGCGCCAGGCGTCCACCTTCTTGGACCAGCGCGGTGATCTGCGGTGCCAGGGAAACCAGCGGGCCGGCCAGGATATTGGCTACCACCACCTCGGCCGGCTGCTGCGGCAGATCGGCCGGCAGGTACACCGGGAAGCGTGCCGGGTCGATGCCGTTGCGATTGGCATTGTCGCGCGAGGCTTCCAGCGCCTGCGGATCGATATCGGTGCCCACCGCCTGCGGCGCGCCGAGTAGCAGGGCGGCAATGGCGAGGATGCCCGAGCCACAGCCGAAGTCGAGTACCCGGCAGCCGTCCAGATTCTGGCCGTCGAGCCATTCCAGGCACAGTGCGGTGGTCGGGTGGGTGCCGGTGCCGAAGGCCAGGCCCGGATCGAGCAGCAGGTTGACCGCATCCGGCTCGGGCGCGGCGTGCCAGCTCGGCACTATCCACAGGCGCTGGCCGAAACGCATCGGCTGGAAGTTGTCCATCCAGCTGCGCTCCCAGTCCTGATCCTCGATGCGCTCGACATGATGTTCCGGCAGCGTGCCGCCACACAGCAGCTGCAGGTGGGCGATCAGTGCGGTCTCGTCGGTATCGGCCTCGAACAGGGCCAGCAGGTGGGTGTGCGACCACAGCGGGGTGGTGCCCAGGTCCGGCTCGAAGATCGGCTGGTCTTCGGCGTCCATGAAGGTCACCGATACGGCGCCGACCTCGAGCAGGGCGTCCTCGAAGGTCTCCGCCTGCTCGGGCGTGATGGCGAGACGGACTTGTAACCAGGGCATGGGCAACCTCATGAGCGATGCGGCGGGGCGTTTGGCCGCGCAGCTTACTTGAACGGATGGCCGGGCTGCCAGTTCGGCCGCCGGCCGGAAACGACAAGGGCCGCCAGATGGCAGCCCTTGTCGGTACAGCAGGCCTAAGCCTCAGTGCTTGTCCATACCCAGTTTCTTTTCCAGGTAGTGGATGTTCACGCCGCCTTTGACGAAACCCTTGTCACGGGTCAGGTCGCGGTGCAGCGGCACGTTGGTCTTGATGCCGTCGACCACGATCTCGTCCAGGGCATTGCGCATGCGCGCCATGGCCTCGTCGCGATCCTTGCCGAAGGTGATCAGCTTGCCGATCAGCGAGTCGTAGTGCGGCGGCACGCTGTAGCCGCTGTACAGGTGCGAGTCGACGCGTACGCCATTGCCGCCCGGAGCATGGAAGTGCTTGACCTTGCCGGGGCTGGGCATGAAGTTGTCCGGGTCTTCAGCGTTGATCCGGCACTCGATGGAGTGGCCGAGGATCTTCACGTCTTCCTGCTTGATCGACAGCTTGTTGCCGGCGGCGATGCTGAGCATCTCCTTGACGATGTCGATGCCGGTGACCATCTCGGTGACCGGGTGCTCCACCTGGACGCGGGTGTTCATCTCGATGAAGTAGAAACGGCCGTCTTCATAGAGGAACTCGAAGGTGCCGGCGCCACGGTAGCCGATCTCGACGCAGGCATCGACGCAGCGCTTGAGCACTTCGGCGCGGGCCTTCTCGTCGATCAGCGGGGCCGGAGCCTCCTCGATCACCTTCTGGTGGCGACGCTGCAGCGAGCAGTCGCGGTCATATAGGTGGATGGCGTTGCCCTGTCCGTCGGACAGCACCTGGACTTCCACGTGACGCGGGTTGCCGAGGAATTTCTCCAGATAGACCATCGGGTTGCCGAACGCGGCACCGGCTTCGGTGCGGGTCAGCTTGGCCGACTTGATCAGGTCTTCTTCCTTGTGCACCACGCGCATGCCGCGACCACCGCCGCCGCCAGCAGCTTTGATGATCACCGGGTAGCCCACTTCACGGGCGATGCGCAGGGCCTCTTCCTCGTCTTCCGGCAGCGGGCCGTCGGAGCCCGGTACCACCGGCACGCCGGACTTGATCATGGCGTCCTTGGCCGACACCTTGTCACCCATCAGGCGGATCACGTCGGCTTTCGGGCCGATGAAGGCGAAGCCGGAGTTCTCCACCTGCTCGGCGAAGTCGGCGTTCTCGGCGAGGAAGCCGTAACCCGGGTGGATGGCGGTGGCGCCGGTCACTTCAGCGGCGCTGATGATGGCCGGGATGTTCAGGTAGGACTTCGCCCCGGGCGCCGGACCAATGCAGACGGACTCGTCGGCCAGGCCCAGGTGCATCAGTTCGCGGTCGGCGGTGGAGTGCACGGCCACCGTCTTGATGCCCAGTTCCTTGCAGGCGCGCAGGATGCGCAGGGCGATTTCGCCACGGTTGGCGATAAGGACTTTTTCCAGCTTCTGCATTGCAGGCTCCCCGCGCATCAAACGATGGTGAACAGGGGTTGGTCGTACTCAACCGGCTGGCCGTTTTCCACCAGGATGGACTCGATCACACCGCTGGCTTCGGCTTCGATGTGGTTCATCATCTTCATCGCTTCGACGATGCACAGGATGTCGCCCTTCTTCACGCTCTGGCCGACTTCGACGAAGTTGGCAGAGGTCGGCGAAGCGGCGCGGTAGAAGGTGCCGACCATCGGCGAACGGGCCACGGTGCCGTTCAGCTTCGGCGCGGCGGCCGGAGCGGCTTCGGCCGCCGGAGCTGCGGCAGGAGCAGCCACCGGAGCGGCGACAGGCGCCGGCATCGGGGCGGCGGCATAGACCTGCTGAGCCGGGGTCTTGCTGTGACGGCTGATGCGTACGGACTCTTCGCCCTCTTTGATCTCCAGCTCGTCGATACCGGATTCTTCCAGCAGCTCGATCAGTTTCTTGACTTTACGGATATCCATGAATGGTCAACTCCCAGAGGTGAGGTAGGACTTGTCTACCAGGCTGCGCGTCAGGCGCGCCCGGTCAGTTGTTCGAGTGCCGCTTCCAGGGCCAGCCGATAACCGCTGGCGCCAAGGCCGCAAATCACCCCTACGGCAACGTCGGAAAAGTAGGAGTGATGGCGGAAAGGTTCACGCTTGTGCACGTTGGACAGGTGCACTTCGATGAATGGGATGCTCACCGCCAGCAATGCGTCACGTAATGCGACGCTGGTATGGGTAAAAGCGGCAGGATTGATCAGGATAAAGTCGACACCTTCGCTTTTCGCCGCATGAATGCGCTCGATCAGCTCGTACTCGGCGTTGCTCTGCAGATGCAGCAGATGGTGGCCGCCCTCGCGGGCGCGGCGCTCCAGATCCTGATTGATTTCGGCGAGGGTGGTGGCGCCGTACTTGTCGGGCTCGCGGGTGCCCAGCAGGTTGAGGTTGGGGCCGTGCAGCACCAGAAGGGTGGCCATGATCGCGTTCCTTGTTGTTCGAGCTGCGCCGGACTATGCCGTAGCTGCTTCGATGTCGGCAATAGCCGACACGATGCCCGGCGTTTGCGGCAGAAATATGACTATAGCGGCAGATCTGGTCGTTGCCAGGCTAAGCAGGGTGCCTAGCGCGTGCTGGCCTGATCCAGACGCGCGGCGAAGGTGGCGGCATCGACCTCACCTACGACACGCAGATCGAGCAATTCGTCACCATTGCCGGCAAACAGCTGAATGGCGGGAGGGCCGAACAGGCGGTAGCGATCGAGCAGGGCGCGCTGGGCGGGGTTGCTGTCGGTGATGTCGAAGCGGATCAGGCGCCAGCCGGCCAGTTTGCTGCCCACCTCGGCATTGCCGAACACTTCGCGCTCGATGACCTTGCAACTGATGCACCAGTCGGCATACCAGTCCAGCAGCAGGGGCTGGCCTGCGTTCTTCGCCTCGGCCAGGGCTGCGTCCAGCTCGGCCGGGCTGCTCAGGGTTTGCCAGGCACCGCTCTTGGCACTCACCGCGCCGCTGCCGGCCTGCAACTGGCCGAGCGGCCGGAGCGGATCGCTCGCGCCCTGCAGCGCGCCGACCCAGGCGGCCAGGGCATAGACCAGCAGCGCCAGTCCGGCGATCTGGCCAAGCTTCTGCCGGTGCGTCTTGGGGCCGAACTCCAGCGCACCGAGGAACACCGCCACACCACCGGCCAGCAGGCCCCATAGTGCCAGGCTGAGGCTGCCTGGCAGCACGCGCTCCAGCAGCCACACCGAGACGGCCAGCAGCAGCACGCCGAAGGCATTGCGCACGCTGACCATCCAGGTGCCGGTCTTGGGCAGCAGCGCGCCGCCACCGACGGCGAACAGCACCAGCGGCGTGCCCATGCCAAGGCCCAGGGCGAGCAGCCTGAGGCCGCCGCCAAGGGCATCGCCGCTGGCGCTGATATAGAGCAGGGCGCCGGCCAGGGGCGCCGATACGCAGGGGCTGACCAGCAGGCTGGAGAGCACGCCGAGCAGGGCGGCATTCAGATGCGAGCCGCCATGGGTCTTGCTTGCCAGGCGATCCAGCGGGTCGCTGATGGCGCGCGGCAGGCGCAGCTCGAAGAGGCCGAACATGGCCAGGGCGAAGACGGTGAAGAAGGCGGCGAAGGGCACCAGTACCCAGGCCGACTGCAGGCGCGCCTGCAGATTGAGGCCGGCGCCGAACAGTCCCATCAGGGTGCCGAGAATGGCGAAGCACAGGGCCATCGGCAGTACGTAGGCCAGCGACAGGGTCAGCCCGCGCATGCCGCCGAACTGGCCGCGCAGTACCACTCCGGAGAGGATCGGCAGCATCGGCAGCACGCAGGGCGTGAAGGTCAGCGCCAGGCCGCCGAGGAAGAACAGGGCCAGCTCCTTCCAGTTCCAGGCCGCTGCCGTTGCGCCCAGGGGCGTCAGGCGGCCGGTGTCGGCGGTGGCGGGCATCTCGCCGATCTCGATGAACTCGGTCTCCGGCGGATAGCACAGGCCCTTGTCGGCGCAGCCCTGATAGCCGACCTGCAGGCGCAGCGGGCGCTGCTCCGGGTTGTCCAGCGGCAGGCGGATATCCAGCACACCGTAATAGACCTCGACATCGCCGAAGAACTCGTCGTGCTTGGCCTGGCCGGCGGGCAGCTCGGCCTCGCCGAGGACCAGATCGGCCGGCTCGACGCTGAAATTGAAGCGGTGGCGATAGAGGTAATAGCCCTCGGCAGCGACGAAGCGCAGGGTCACCGCCTGGGCGTCGCTGTCGACCAAGCTCAGCTTGAAGGCTTCACGCACCGGCAGGAAATCGCTGCTGTTGTTCAGCGGCGCACCAAGCGGCGACGCGGCCGGGCGCTGATCGAACAGATTGGCGCTGGCGGGCAGACTCAGGCAGAGCAGAAGCAGGGGAAGCAACAGTCGACGCAGTGACATCAGGCGAATATCTCGGCGAAAGGTGGCGGCATGATACCGGAAAGCGCCCAACCGCATTGTCATCGCCGCGCCGGAGCGTCGAATGCCGGCGATGGGCGGAGCCTTGGAGAGGGCAGCTTTCGTCGAGTTCCGGCCTGCGCTGTCGTGTCGCAGGGCGCTACACGCGAAACGCCTGCACGGCGCTGTGCAGCTGGCCGCCCAGGTGCAGCAGATTCTCGCCCTGGGCGCGGCCCTGGCCGATGCGCTGCAGGTTGTCGTCGCCCAGTTGATGGATGCGTTCGCCATGCTCGCGAATCTCGCTCACGGCGTTGCTCTGCTGGGCAACCGCGCCCGCGATGCGCTCGGCCATGCTGGCGATGGTACGGATGGCCGAGACGATCTCGTCGAGCGCGCCATCGGCCGCCTCGGCCTTGCCGGCGGTCGCCTCGGCGTGCTCGACCTGCGCGCGCATGGCCTGTACCGACTGGTGGGCGGCCTGTTGCAGGCGACCGATCACTTCCTGGATTTCTGCGGTGGCGCTGCCGGTGCGCTGCGACAGCGAGCGTACTTCATCGGCCACCACGGCGAAGCCGCGGCCCGCCTCGCCGGCCCGCGCGGCCTCGATGGCGGCGTTGAGGGCGAGCAGGTTGGTCTGTTCGGCGATGCCGCGAATCACCGTCAGCACGCTGCCGATGGTGGCGGTCTCGTCGGCCAGGCGCTCGATGGCCTGGGCGTTGTCCTGCACTTCGCCGACCAGCGCATGCAGGCCCTCGAGACTCTGGCCGATGACGCGTTGGCCCTGCTCCAGGGCGCGGCCGGCGTCGCGGCTGGCATCGGCGGTCTGGCTGGCATCCTGCGCCACCTGGCTGATGGTCGCTTCGAGCTCGCCCAGTGCGTCGCGAATCAGCGCCGTGTCACCGGCCTGGCGCTGCGCGCCGGCATGCAGGCCGCCGCTCAGCTCGGCCAGGGTGCGGCTGGAGCCGGCGACCTGTTCGGCATGGCCGCGAATGCTGGCGACCAGCTCGACCAGGTAGCGGCGCAGGTGATTGAGCGAGTCCTCGATATCGCGCAGCTCGCGGGTGCGCGAGTCGATGCTGATCGCCGTGCCGAAGTCGCCGCTGGCCCACTGCGACAGCGCCGGCACCAGACGCCCTAGCACCTGCGACAGGCGCCGCTGGATACGGTCGATGACCAGAGCGATAAGCAGGATCAGGCCGATCATCAGGCCCTGGATCAGCCGCACTTCGCCCTGGATGCGGGCGTATTCGGCCTTCACCACCGGCTCCAGCGCGGCCAGCGCCTGCTGCAGCTGGTCCACCCGCTGGGCGGTGGCCAGGGCCAGTTGCTGGCGTTGTTCGACCAGTTCGCGGGTGCGTTGCAGTTCGCTCGGGTAGCGGCGTACCAGGTTGGCCAGCTCGCGCTTGAGCTCGACGCCGCGATCTTCGGCCTGCTGTTGCTGTTGAGCATCGTCCAGCCCGAGCAGCGCAGCGAAACCGACGCTGGCGGAACTGTCGGCCTGCTGCACGCCGAGCAGCGGCAGACCGTCGATGGCCTGCACCTGCTGACCGAGGGCGTTGAGCTCGCGCTCGACATCGCCGAGCAGCTCGCTGCGCCCCTGGCTGATGAAACGCTCGCGGGCGTGCGCCAGCTTCAGCAGGCGCGAGCCGGCTTCCTGCAACGGCTTGCGATAGCTGGCCGCGCTCGGGCTGCTGGCACTGTCGACGTACTGGCTCAGCTGTTCCAGCGCGGCGAGCATCTCGCGTTCGGCCTGCAGCAGCAGGCCCTGCGGGTCGCCGGCCAGCTTGCCGGCGGCCAGCAACTGGTTGGCGCTGAAGTCGCGCAGCTGCTCCAGGCTGGGCCGCAGCTCGTCGGCCAGTTGCCGCGGCAGTTGTTCGAGGGAGGTTTCGAAGGTGTCGATGGCCTGGGTCGCCGTGCTGTGCTGCACGGCATTGCCGCTGGCCAGGTAGGCCTGGATGTTGTCGGCCACCTCGCGCTGGAACTGCTGCGACAGCGTCAGGTAACGCTCCATCAACTGCACCGGCTGCTGCAGCGCACGTTGCGACCACCACAGGGTCGCCGCCAGGGCGACGCAGACGGTGACCAGCAGCAGGGTATTGAGGTTGGTGAGCAGCTTGAGGCGCATGGCAGGCTCGATCGACGGCTTAACGATGCGCGCGAGCTTATTGCGGTTTGGTTACAGGCTGATGACGCTGTGCGCTGGGTCACGTTTTGCCTGTCACGGCGCCGAGTCGCCAGCAGCCGTCACGCTTTGCGCTGGGGCGGTCCGGATGGGGGCGCGCAACTCCGGCGGCCCGGGCGGCGGATCTGCCGGTGAGGTCCTGCTAGCTGCTTCGGTACAGCTCCACCCGGTTACGGCCGCCATGCTTGGCCGTGTACAGCGCCTCGTCGGCGCGCTTGGACAGCGCATTGCCATCGAGCCCCGGTTGCAGCATGGCGATGCCGCAACTGAAGGTGCAGGACAAATCCTGCGGCTGCGCCGGGTAGTGGATCTCGGCGAAGCGCTGGCGAATCTCTTCCAGCACCCTGAGCGCCGACTGTTCGTCGGTATCGGGCAGCACCACGGCGAATTCCTCGCCACCGTAACGGCCGATATGGTCGGTCTTGCGCAGGCGCTGCTTGAGGAACAGGGCCAGGCTCTTGATCACCCGGTCGCCCATGGGGTGGCCATAGGTGTCGTTGACCTTCTTGAAATGGTCGATATCGAGCATGGCGAAGGCCAGCGGCTGCTCGTCGCGGCGCGCGCGGAAGCAGGCGTCCTCGAGCAGCTGGAGGGTGTGGGTGTGGTTGTACAGACCGGTCAGGCTGTCGCGCACCATGCGCGCCTTGAGGTTGCGCGCACGGGCGGCGCGGTTGCGCACGGTGGCGATCAGATGACGCGGCTTGATCGGCTTGGTGAGGAAATCGTCGCCGCCCTCGCTCATGGCGTCGAGCTGCTTGTCCAGGTCGTCCTCGGCCGACAGGTAGATGATCGGCACGCTGACGTAACGGTCGTTATGGCGGATCACCTTGGCCAGTTCGGTGCCGTTGCACTCGGGCATGTACATGTCGAGGATGATCAGATCGGGCTGGAATTCCGCCAGCGCGTCCATCGCCTGGATCGGCTCGGTCAGGGTGTGGGTGAGGATGCCGGCGCTGTTGAGCACGCGCTCGGTGTGGGTCGCCTGGGCCTTGGAATCGTCGACGATCAGCACCTTGTACGGGTCGTACTGCGAGACGTGGGTCAGCACCTCGATGCGTTCGAGCAGGCTCGAGGCGTCCAGCGAGCCGGTGAAGAACTCCTGGCCGCCGGCGCGCACCGCGGCCAGGCGGGTCGGGGTGTCGGTGTCGCAGTGGCTGAAGAACAGCAGCGGAATCTTCTGCTCCAGACCCTCTTGCACCGAGCCAGCCAGCTCGAGGCCGGCGCCGGCGAAGTCGACGTCCATGACGATGGCCGCCGGGTGACGTTCGGTAATGGCGGCGCGGAAGGCGCGCTCGTCGTTCAGCGCCTGTGCCGCCAGACCGAAGAACTCCAGCTGCTGGGCCAGACGCTCGGCGCGCTGGGCATCCTGCAGGGCGAGATACACCGGCTTGCGCAGCGGCGGCAGGAAGGTCTGTTCGAAGGCATCGCTATGCCGCAGGCCGGTACGCGAGAGGCGCTGCATGGCCTGATTGAGACGGGCGATCAGGGTACTGTTGAGGCGACCGCGGTTTTCCAGCACCTCGTCGAGGCTGGCGCCGATGCTTTGCGCCAGCTGCGCATGCTCGATCTGCTCGAAACGCTCGGCGTAGCGCAGCAGGCGCAGATTGGCCTCGCTCAGCTCGGCCATGCCGGCTTCGTTCCATTCGCTGCGCTGCAGGCGCTGCCAGACTTCCAGCACCTGGCGTGCCTGATGGATCACGCGCTGGGCGAAGTGATGCTTGAGGCGGTCGCGACTGGGATCTAGGTGCTCGGTCATTGGCCGACTTCTATATGACAGGGAGTCAGTGGTGGCTTGATGCTATCACTTGCTGGCGGAGCTGACAGTGCCGTCGATCAATTGACGGCGGTATTTCTGTCGAATAAGCGACAGAAAGGTGGTTTTTCTCTACCGGCGGTAAGTTTGCGCCCACGCCCTGCGTTTTGCGGCAGGCTTGCCTTATAGTGCGGAGCAGGTCGCAACCCGTGCTGCGGGACGCGGTCGAATATTCGAATTCGCTTGAAAAGGACACTGTCATGCTGGACTGGAAGAATCGCGCGGCGAGCTCGCCCGACGGTACCGACAATACCGCGAACCTGGGGCGCGAGCGCGGCGGCGCCAGCCTGATCGGCCGCGCGCTCGGCGGCCTGCTGGGGGTGTATCTGCTGGTGGCGCTGGTGGTCGGCTGGTACTGGAGTCAGGAGCCGGCGGCCTTCGCGGTGCAGCAGCATGCCCAGGCCGCGGCGCAGCAGGCGCAGCGCCAACTGGTCAGCGGTTACACCACGGTGGAAACCCTCAAGGAGGTGGCCAGCACCCTGCTGGACAAGCCCGGCGGTTACCTGTCCAACGACCTGGCGCCGCCCGGCCTGTGGCTGGACAACATGCCGAGCTGGGAATACGGCGTACTGGTGCAGGTGCGCGACTTCTCCCGCGCGCTGCGCAAGGATTTCGCCCGCTCGCAGTCGCAGTCCACCGAGGACCCGGATCTGGCCAAGGCCGAGCCGCGCTTCCACTTCGACAACAAGAGCTGGGCACTGCCGGCCTCGGAATCCGAGTACCGTGAGGGCATCAAGGCGCTGGACCGCTACCTGAGCCGCCTGGCCGACACCAGCAAGCAGAACGCGCAGTTCTATACCCGCGCCGATAACCTCAACAACTGGCTGGGCGATGCCGGCACCCGTCTGGGGTCGCTGTCGCAGCGGCTGTCCGCCAGCGTCGGCCAGGTGCGCCTGAACACCGAGGTGCTGCCGCCGGATTCCGGTCTCAAGGAAGTCGAGGGCGGGGTGTACGAAACGCCCTGGCTGCAGATCGACAACGTGTTCTACGAGGCGCGCGGTCAGGCCTGGGCGCTCGCCCATCTGCTGCGTGCCGTCGAGGTGGATTTCGCCGACGTCCTGGCGAAGAAGAACGCCACCGTCAGCGTACGCCAGATCATTCGTGAGCTGGAGGCGGCGCAGGCCACCCTGTGGAGCCCGATGGTGCTCAACGGCAGCGGCTACGGCATTCTCGCCAACCACTCGCTGGTGATGGCCAACTACATCTCGCGCGCCAACGCCGCGATCATCGATCTGCGTCAGCTGCTGAGCCAGGGTTGATGGACGCGATCTCGGCCGCCGAGGCCGCGCATCGCGCTGCCTCCGACAGCGAGCGGGTGGCCTGGGTCGACGAGCACGACCGACCGCTCGGTGGCGTGTCGCGGGCCGAACTGCGCGAGCGCGGCCTGATCGGCCGCGGTACCTACATCCTGCTGTTCAACTCCGCCGGCCTGCTCTGCGTGCATCGGCGCACCCTGAGCAAGGCGCTGTATCCCGGTTACTGGGACGTGGCGGCCGGCGGCATGGTGCTCGAGGGCGAGGACTACCTGCTGTCGGCCCAGCGCGAGCTGGCCGAGGAACTGGGTATCGTCGATGCCGAGCTGACCGAGCACGCGCACTTTCTCTATGACGCACCGGAAAGCCGGCTGTGGTGCATGGCCTACTCGGCGGTATCCGACGCGCCCCTGGTGCTGCAGCCGGAGGAAGTGCTGGAAGCGCGCTTTATCAGCGTCGAGCAGGCGCTGGAAGAAACCCGCTACCTGCCGTATTGCCCGGATTCGCTGGCGGCGTTGGAGCGCTACATAAAAAGGCCATAAACAGGCCGCTTGCGGACGGCTGATGGCCCTCTCCCGCATGCGGGAGAGGGTGGTTGTGTTAGCTCCTGTGCGCACCGCCTTGCCTCGGATGCAGGGCCTTGGTGCGCACGGCGCACCCTACGGCGTCGCGGATTCCGAGCGCCGCATGCACGATGGCGAACGGCGTCGCCAAAGTGCCGCACAATGACGCAAATTCATACTTAGCAAGCGCCGCCTTTGCCGTTACACTGCGCGACCTTTTCGGCGGACGTCTGTCCGCTTGCGCTGCCCCTGCCTGAGTGGGGCTTCGCGGTCGACGCCCGTCGGCCAGTCGCTATCCTGACCCCTACGAGGACAAGCCGGTGGTCAAGAAAGCTTCGTCATTTTCCGCCCTGAGCGGTCTCGTCTACTCCACCGATGGCGGTCGCCATTGCCCGGACTGCAACCAGCCGGTGGATGCCTGCATCTGCAAACAGACGCGCATTCCCGAAGGCGATGGTATCGCCCGCGTACGCCGTGAAACCAAGGGCCGTGGCGGCAAGACGGTGACCACGGTCAGCGGCGTGCCGCTGGCCGAGGAACCGCTCAAGGAGCTGGCCAGTGCGCTGAAGAAGCGTTGCGGTACCGGCGGCGCGCTCAAGGACGGGGTGATCGAGATTCAGGGCGATCATGTCGAACTGCTGTTGGCCGAACTGAGCAAGCGCGGTTTTACCGCGAAGAAGTCCGGCGGCTGAAGCTCCATTTCCTAAACTTCGATGGTGCTCATGCGGTCAACCGCCGAGCAAACGTCATCTTGCACCCTTAATTTCCAGGCTGGCCGTCTACGAGGCCAGACTCACTCTCATGGGAGAACCCGATGTCCGCACGACGCACCCGCAAAGACGACGGCAGCCAGTGGACCGTAGCCGACAGCCGTAGTGTCTACGGCATTCGCCATTGGGGCGCCGGCTATTTTTCGATCAATGACGCCGGTCGTATCGAGGTGCGTCCCAACGGCCCGGACAGCCCGCCCATCGACCTCTACGATCAGGTCGACGAACTGCGCCAGAGCGGCCTGTCGCTGCCCCTGCTGGTGCGCTTTCCGGACATCCTGCAGGATCGCGTGCGCCGTCTGACCGGGGCCTTCGACGCCAGCATCGCGCGCCTGGATTACCAGAGCCGCTACACCGCGCTGTACCCGATCAAGGTCAACCAGCAGGAGGCGGTGATCGAGAACATCATCGCCACGCAGAATGTTTCCATCGGCCTCGAGGCCGGCTCCAAGCCCGAGCTGCTGGCCGTGCTGGCGCTGGCGCCGAAGGGCGGCACCATCGTCTGCAACGGCTACAAGGACCGCGAGTTCATCCGCCTGGCGCTGATGGGGCAGAAGCTCGGCCACAACGTGTTCATCGTCATCGAGAAGGAATCCGAGGTGCGCCTGGTGATCGAGGAGGCGGCCGAGCTCAAGGTCGCGCCGCAGATCGGTCTGCGCGTGCGCCTGTCTTCGCTGGCATCTTCCAAGTGGGCCGACACGGGCGGCGAGAAGTCCAAGTTCGGCCTGTCCGCCGCGCAGATTCTGCAGGTGGTCGAGCGTTTCAAGGCCGCCGGGCTGGACCAGGGCATCCGCCTGCTGCACTTCCATATGGGCTCGCAGATCGCCAACATCGCCGACTATCGCAAGGGCTTCCGCGAAGCCATCCGCTATTACGGCGAACTGCGCGCCATGGGCCTGCCGGTCGATCACATCGACGTCGGCGGCGGTCTGGGCGTGGACTACGACGGCACCCACTCGCGCAACGCCAGCTCGATCAACTACGACATGCAGGACTACGCCGATGCCGTGGTCGACATGCTCAAGGAATTCTGCGACCGCCAGGAAATCCCCCATCCGCACATCTTCTCCGAGAGCGGCCGGGCGATGACCGCGCACCACGCCGTGCTGCTGGTGCAGGTCACCGACGTCGAGCGGCACAACGACAAGGTGCCGGAGATCGATCCCAGCGCCGAACAGCCGGAAGTGCTGCAGGTGCTGATCGAACTACTGGAAGACAGCGACCCGGAGATGGTCGCCGAGACCTACTGGCGCGCCACCCACTACATCGAGGAAGTGGCCGCGCAGTACTCGGCCGGCAAGCTCAGCCTGGCGCAGAAGGCCCTGGCCGAGCAGTGCTACTTCGCCATCTGCCGTCGCCTGCACAACCAGCTCAAGGCCCGTCAGCGCTCGCACCGTGCGGTGCTCGACGAACTCAACGACAAGCTCGCCGACAAGTACATCTGCAACTTCTCGGTGTTCCAGAGCCTGCCGGACACCTGGGCCATCGGCCAGATCCTGCCGATCCTGCCGCTGTCGCGCCTGGACGAGGAGCCGCTGCGCCGCGCGGTGCTGCAGGACCTGACGTGCGACTCCGACGGCAAGATCCGCCAGTACGTCGACGAGCAGTCCATCGAGACCAGCCTGCCGGTGCACGAGATCCGCGAGGGTGAGGACTATGTGCTGGGCATCTTCCTGGTCGGCGCCTACCAGGAAATTCTCGGCGACATGCACAACCTGTTCGGCGATACCGACTCGGTGAACATCTACCAGGCGGCCGACGGCAGCGTGGTGCATGCCGGCATCGAGACCCACGACACCATCGAGGACATGCTGCGCTACGTGCACCTGTCGCCCGAGGAGCTGATGACCCACTACCGCGACAAGGTGGCCAGCGCCCGCATCAGCGCCCGCGAGCGTACGCAGTTCCTCGATGCCCTGCGCCTGGGTCTGACCCGCTCTTCCTACCTGGCTTCCTGAGCACTATGGTGCGTGCGGCACACCCTGCAGCAGGGTGCGCCGTGCGCATCGAGCCGAGGGTTCAGCCGATCATCCCGTAGCCGCGCGCCATCAGCGCGGCCAGCAGCGGGATGGCCAGCAACAGCAGCAGTTCGAGGCGGATGCTCCAGGTCACCAGGGTCACCTGCCGGGGGCTCGGCTCGGGCACCTGGCCGGCCTTCACCGCGCCGCGCCATTTGATGAACACCACGGTGGGCAGGATCGACAGCAAGCCGACCAGGACGAACAGCCCCACCTTGGCGTGGAACAGGCCGTTGCCCATGTAATAGGCGACGCCCTTGCCAAACCACAGCACCCGGGCCACCCCGGTGGCCAGCACCAGAACGGCGCAGATGCCGTAGGCCAGGTCGGTGAGCATCAGGCTGCGCGCACGGCGCAGATCCAGCGGCGTCTTGAACAGCACGTGCTCGACGCTGAGCAGGGCGAACAGGGCGAAGATCGACAGAAAGTGCAGATAGGCGACGAAGGCGGCGGCCATGGGAGCTCCTTGCGGCAGACGGGCGGAGGGCGGATCAGCGGTCGGCTCGGGCGAACCACAGGTCGCGCCGCGACAGCTGCCAAGCATAGCCAGCCAGCACCAGGCTGCGCAGTCCCATGAAGGCCAGAAATGCCAACCACAGCCCGTGATTGCCCAGGCCTTGCAGCCACCAGCCCAGCGGCAGGCTCAGGGCCAGGGCGATGAGCATCGCGTCGCGCATTTCTCTGGCTCGAGTGGCGCCGATAAACAGGCCGTCGAGCAGGTAGCTCCACACCGTCAGCAGCGGCAGCAGGGCCAGGTACGGCAGGTAGCTCAGGGCCAGTTCGCGCACTTCGGCGATGTCCGTCAGCATCCAGACGAACCAGTGTCCGCCGAGCAGGAAGAACAGGGCGAAGCCGGCGCTGGCCAGCAGCGACCAGGCGCCGGCCACCAGCAGTGAACGGCGCAGTGCGTCGCGGTCGCGGGCGCCCAGGGCGTGACCGCACAGGGCCTCCACGGCATGCGCCAGGCCGTCGAGGGCGTAGGCGGTGAGGGTCAGGCCGTTGAGCAGCAGGGCATTGGCCGCCACCGTGGCGTCGCCCAGGCGCGTGCCCTGCACGGTGACGAGAAAGAACACCAGCTGCAGGGCCAGGGTGCGGATAAAGATGTCGCGGTTGACCGCCAGCAGTGGGCGCCAGCTGCTCCAGTGCCGCAGCGCGCGGCTATCGAGACGGCCGGGAAAGCCTGCGAGCGCGCCACGGGCCAGCCACAGGCCGAGCAGGGCGCCGCTCCATTCGGCGATTACCGAGGCCCAGGCCGCGCCGGCCACGCCCCATTCGAGACCGAGCACGAACAGCAGGTCCAGCGCGACGTTGAGCAGGTTGGCAGTGAGCAGAATGGCCAGCGGGCCACGGGCGCTCTGCGTGCCCAGCAGCCAGCCGACCAGGGCGTAGCTGGCCAGGCTGGCGGGCAGGCCGAACAGACGGATCTGGAAGTACTGCCGCGCCAGCGTATCCAGCTCGGCGGAGGGCTGCATCAGATGCAGCGCGGCATTGCTCAGCGGCAAGGCCAGCAGGCTCAGCAGCAGGGCCAGCAGCACGCCCAGGCTCAGACCCTGCACCAGCACCTGACGCAGCGCACCGCCATCGCCGCGGCCCGCCGCCTGGGCGGCGAAGCCCGTGCTGCCCATGCGCAGAAAGCCCATGGCCCAGGTCAGCAGGGTATAGAGGCTGCCGCCCACCGCCACCGCCGCCAGTTGATGGGCGTGCGGCAGGTGACCGACCACGGCCGTATCGACCAGTGCCACCATGGGCACCGAGAGGTTGGACAGGATCATCGGTGCGGCCAACGCCCAGACCTTGCGTTGGGTGGGGGCGTGGCGCCAGGCGTCGAGCAGGGCGAACATGGGCGGCTCCGACAAAACGCCGATTATAGGCTCGGGCTGACGAGCCGCGCACGCCGCAGGCAAGGGTTTCGGGACTGTGCGTGGCTTGGCGATTTTTTCTGCGCAGCTCGTTCGCGCAAGGGCGCTCGGCTATAGTTGTCGGCCTCTGCGCCCCCTGATTCCGGAGCCCGCAATGCCGAACAAAGGACTGCTTCTGGCCTTGGTGCTGACCCTGCTCAGCGCCTGTGATTCCTCTGAACCGCCTGCCACGGTCACCCCAGCCACCCCCGCTGCGCAACAAGCGCAGGCGCCGAAGCCGACGATCGATCGCGAAGCCTTGGCCAAGCGTCATGCCGGCCGCGAGCTGGAGGTGGTGGACGTCTCCGAAGTGCAGCTCGATGGCGCCAGCGCGCTGTCGGTGACCTTCTCCATGCCGCTGGACCCCGACCAACCGTTCGCCGAACGCCTGCACCTGGTCGACAGCAAGAGCGGCAAGGTCGACGGCGCCTGGGAACTGACCGACAACCTCAGCGAGTTGCGCCTGCGTCACCTGGAGCCGCAGCGCAAACTGGTGCTGACCATCGATGCCGGTCTGCAGTCGATCAATGGCGGCAAACTCGCCAAAGAGCACGTCAGCCGCCTGGAAACCCGCGACCTGCAGGCCAGCGTCGGCTTCGCCAGCCGCGGTTCGCTGCTGCCGACGCGCCTGGCCGAAGGCCTGCCGGTGATCGCGCTGAACGTCGACAAGGTCAACGTCGAGTTCTTCCGTATCAAGCCCGAGGCGCTGCCGCGCTTCCTGTCGCGCTGGGGCCGCGCCAGCAACCTGGATACCTGGGAGGCGCGCGAGCTGTTGCCGATGGCCGATCTGGTCTATGGCGGCCGCTTCGACCTCAACCCTGCGCGCAACACCCGTGAAACCCTGCTCTTGCCCATCGCCGGGCTGGAGCCGTTCAAGCAGCCTGGTGTTTATCTGGCGGTGATGCGCGAGGCTGGCAGCTACAGCTACTCGCAGCCGGCGACGCTGTTTTCCCTGAGCGATATCGGCCTGTCCGCGCATCGTTACCGTGACCGTCTCGACGTGTTCACCCAGGCGCTGGAGGGCGGCAAGGCGCAGTCCGGCGTGCAGTTGGAACTGCTCGATGGCGATGGCGCGCTGCTCGCCGAAGGCAAGACCGATTCGGCCGGCCATGCGCAACTGCCGCTGCCGGCCAAGGCCCAGGTGCTGCTGGCCAAGCAGGACGAGCAGACCAGCCTGCTGCGCCTGAACAGCCCGGCGCTGGACCTGGCCGAGTTCGATATCGCCGGTCCCAAGGCGCACGCGCTGCAGTTCTTCGTGTTCGGCCCGCGCGATCTGTATCGCCCCGGCGAGACCGTGCTGCTCAACGGCCTGCTGCGCGATGCCGATGGCCGCCCGGTCAAGGCTCAGCCGGTCAGCGTCGAGGTGCGCCGCCCGGACGAGCAGATCAGCCGCAAGTTCGTCTGGAATGCCGGTGATAACGGCCTCTATCAGTACCAGTTGCCACTCGCCGAAGAGGCGCCGACCGGCCGCTGGCAGCTGTTGCTCGACCTGGGCGATGGCAGCCCGCAGCTCTACGAATTTCTTGTCGAGGACTTCCTGCCCGAGCGCCTGGCCCTCGAACTCAAGGGCCAGGAGCAGCCCTACGCGCCGGGTGACAGCGCCGAGTTCGCGGTGACCGGACGTTACCTCTACGGTGCACCGGCCGCCGGTAATCGCCTGACCGGGCAACTCTACGTACGCCCATTGCGCGAAGCGGTGGCGAGCCTGCCGGGTTACCAGTTCGGCGATATCACCGAGGCCGATCTGAGCCAGGATCAGGAACTCGACGAGGTCAATCTCGACGACCAGGGTCGTGCCGTGTTGCGCCCGGAAAACCGCTGGGGTGACGCCAAGTCGCCGCTGCGTTTGATCCTCCAGGCCAGCCTGCAGGAGTCCGGCGGACGCCCGATCACCCGCCGCATCGTCCAGCCGGTATGGCCGGCCGAGCGCCTGCCGGGCGTGCGCGGGCTGTTCGAGGGCGAGGAGGTCGATGCCGACAGCCTGGCCGAATTCGAAATACTGGTGGCCGACGCCGCCGGCAACAAACTGGCGGCCGACAACCTCAACGTGCGCCTGGTGCGTGAGCGTCGCGACTATTTCTGGAGCTTCTCCGACGGTGAAGGCTGGCGCCACAACTACAACGAGAAATTCCTCACCTTGAGCGACGAGCCGCTCAAGGTCGCCGCCGGCGGCACCGCCAAGGTCAGCTTCCCGGTGGAGTGGGGCCCGTACCGGGTCGAGGTGGTGGACAACCAGACCGGCCTGGTCAGCAGCCTGCGCTTCTGGGCCGGCTACCGCTGGCAGGACAACGCCGATGGCGGCGCGGTGCGCCCGGACCAGGTCAAGCTGGCCCTGGACAAGCCGGCCTACGCCGCTGGCGACGTGGCCCAGATCACCGTGACTCCGCCCGCTGCGGGCAACGGCTACCTGCTGCTCGAGTCCAGCGAGGGGCCGCTGTGGTGGCAGGAAATCAGCGTGCCGGCAGGCGGCAAGACCTTCGAGCTGCCCATCGATGAGAAATGGGCGCGTCACGACCTCTACCTCAGTGCTCTGGTGATTCGCCCTGGCGAGCGCAAGGCCCAGGTCACCCCGAAGCGGGCCGTTGGCCTGCTGCACCTGCCACTGGAGCGCGCCCCGCGCAAGCTGGCGCTGAGCCTGGAAGCGCCGGAAAAAATGCGTCCGAAGCAGCCGCTGAAGGTCAAGGTCAGTGTGCGCAACGCCGACGGCAGCATCCCCGACAAGGTGCATGTGCTGGTCGCCGCGGTGGACGTGGGCATCCTCAACATCACCAGCTACGCCACCCCCGATCCCTTCGCCAACTTCTTCGGGCGCAAGGCCTATGGCGCCGACCAGCTGGATATCTACGGTCAGCTGATCGAAGCGCAGGGGCGTGTTGCCAGCCTGGCCTTCGGCGGTGACGCCGGCCTTGCCGCCGGTGGCAAGCGCCCGGATACCAGCGTGCTGATCGTCGCCCTGCAGAGCGATGCGCTGCAGTTGAACGACAAGGGTGAGGGCGAAGTCAGCCTGGACATTCCCGACTTCAACGGCGAGCTGCGGCTGATGGCCCAGGCCTGGAGCGACGAACGCTTCGGCATGGCCGAGGCCAAGACGGTGGTCGCCGCGCCGTTGATCGCCGAACTGTCGATGCCGCGCTTCCTCGCCGGTGGTGATGAAACCACCCTGGCGCTGGACCTGACCAACCTGTCCGGCAGCGAGCAGAAGCTCGATGTGCAGCTGGGCGTTGAAGGCCAGCTGCGTCTGCTCGGCAAGGGTGAATCGCCGATCAGTCTGAAGGATGGCCAGCGCACCACCTTGCGCATTCCGGTGCGCGCCGAGGGCGGCCTGGGCCAGGGCCGTATCCATGTCGAGGTGCAGGGCCTGGCGCTGCCGAACGAGACGCTGGGCGACTTCAGCCGTGAGTGGACACTGGGTATTCGCCCGGCGTATCCGGCGCAGTTGCAGCACTTCCGCGCGGTACTGGGGGAGGGCGAGCCCTGGAGCCTGCCGGCCGGCACCCTCAACCAGTTCGAGCCTGCCGGGCTGGAGGCCGTGCTGGCCCTGTCGAGCCGCCCGCCGCTGAACCTCGGCGAGCAGATCCGTGCGCTCAAGGCCTACCCCTACGGCTGCCTGGAACAGACCACCAGCGGCCTGTACCCGTCGCTCTACGCCGACGCCGCCAGCCTCAAACGCCTTGGCCTGGAAGGCGAGCCGGACGAGCAACGGCGCAAGAGCATCGAGCTGGGCATCGAGCGTCTGCTCGGCATGCAGCGCCACAATGGCGGCTTCGGCCTGTGGAGCGCCGAGAGCGAAGAGGAATACTGGCTCACCGCCTATGTCACCGACTTCCTCCTGCGCGCCCGCGAGCAGGGCTTTGGCGTACCGGCCGAGGCGCTGAAGAAGGCCAGTGATCGCCTGCTGCGCTACCTGCAGCAGAGCAGCCTGATCGAGGCCAGCTACAGCCAGGACTACGCCCACACCCGCTTCGCCGTGCAGGCCTATGCCGGCTACGTTCTGGCGCGTAGCCAGCAGGCGCCGCTGGGCACGCTGCGCAGCCTGTTCGACCGGCGCAGCGAGGCGCGCTCCGGCCTGCCGCTGGTGCAACTGGCCGCGGCGCTGAAGCTGATGGGCGATGCGCCGCGTGCCGAGCAGGCGTTGAACCAGGGGCTGATCCAGCAACGCGATGGCGAGCGCTGGATGGCCGACTACGGTAGCCCGCTGCGTGATCAGGCGCTGATCCTCGCCCTGCTGGAAGAGCACGACCTGGTGGCCGGCCAGCGCGAGCAGCGGCTGTTCGACCTGGCCGACGAACTGGCCGGCCAGCGCTGGCTGTCGACCCAGGAGCGCAACGCGCTGTTCCTCGCCGGTCGCGGCATTCTCGGCAAGCCGGAGCAGGCCTGGAGCGCCAAGCTTGCCAGCGGCACCTTCCAGTTCGAGCTGAGCAACCAGCAGCCCGGCATCAAGCTCGAGCGTGGCGAACTGGCCGAGCCGCTGAGCGTCAGCAACGCCGGCAGCGCCAAGCTGTATCAGCAGCTGACCCTGTCCGGTTATCCGAGCCAGGCGCCGCGCGCCGGGGGCGAGAACCTCAGCATCGAGCGCGAGTACCTGGGCATGGACGGCCGTCCGCTCGATCTGCAGCGTCTCGACAGCGGTGAGCTGGTGCTGGTGCACCTGGCCGTGCGGGCCAAGCAGCGGGTACCGGATGCGCTGGTGGTGGACCTGCTGCCGGCCGGTCTGGAGCTGGAAAACCAGAACCTGGCACAGAGCGCGGCGAGCCTCGACGACGCCGGCAGCAACGTCAAGGAATGGCGCCAGTCGATGCAGAATGCGCGGATCAAGCACCAGGAATATCGCGGTGATCGCTACGTGGCAGCAGTGGACGTGGAAGGCTACGGCACCACCCATCTGCTCTACCTGGCCCGTGCGGTGACACCGGGCAGCTATCGGGTGCCGCCACCTCAGGTGGAGTCCATGTACCGGCCGAGCTGGCAGGCGTTGGGCACTGCGCCGGAGAGTCTGGTCGTCAGGGGGCGCTAAAAGCTGTCCCGGATTGCATCCGGGCTACAGGAGTTGCGTAGCCCGGATGCAATCCGGGGATTTTCGAGCACAAGGAGGTGCCGAATGGTGAAATACCGAAGAGCCAAGGTAGCCGGCGGCTGTTATTTCTTGACGCTGGCTCTGCAAGACAGACGTAGTGATCTGCTGTTCAAAAACGCGGCGGTTTTACGTCGATGTATGCAGGATACGCAGGCACGACTGCCTTTTCGTGTACCTGCGTTGGTGGTGCTGCCAGATCACGTTCATATGCTGATGGTGCTACCACCTGATGACGCCGATTTCTCTGCGCGAATACGTATGCTCAAGGCCTCTTTCGTGGGAGCACTACGCCAGCGGGTTGGCAGCGAAGTGCGCACCAACGCCAAAGGTGAGGCCAACATCTGGCAGCGACGTTTTTGGGAGCATCTGATTCGTGACGAGCAGGATTACCGACATCATGTGGACTACATCCATATCAATCCGCTCAAGCATGGTCTGGTCGCTCGCGTACGGGATTGGCCATTTTCCAGCTTTCATCATTATGTGCGTCAAGGCTTGCTACCCATCGACTGGGCCGGCGGAACAGGTGTCGAGATCGAAGATGCTGGTGAATGAGGTATTCCCCGGATTGCATCCGGGCTACGCGGGATCTGTAGCCCGGATGCAATCCGGGAGCTTGTGCTGACCATGCCATTCAAACGCTGGCGGCGTTGGCTGCTGATCCTCCTGCTTCCCCTCGCCCTGCTCTGGCTGGCCGACCGCCTGTTCCCGCTGCCCCTGCCCGAAGACGACCTGGCGCGCGTGGTGCTGGCCGAAGACGGCACGCCGCTGTGGCGTTTCGCCGACCGCGACGGCGTGTGGCGCTACCCGGTGACGCCGGGCGAGGTCTCGCCCTATTACCTCGAAGCATTGCTGACCTACGAGGATCGCTGGTTCCGCCAGCACCCCGGCATCAACCCGCTGGCGCTCGGGCGTGCGGCCTGGCAGAACCTTACCGGCGGGCGCGTGGTGTCAGGCGGCAGCACGCTGTCGATGCAGGTGGCGCGTCTGCTCGATCCGCATGGCCGTGACCTGCCCGGCAAGCTCAAGCAACTGTGGCGCACCGCGCAGCTGGAATGGCACCTGTCCAAGGACGAAATCCTCACCCTGTATCTGAATCGCGCGCCCTTCGGCGGCACCCTGGAGGGCGTGGCCGCCGCCAGCTGGAGCTATCTGGGCAAGCCGCCGAGCCAACTGACTCGCGCCGACGCCGCGCTGCTCGCCGTGCTGCCGCAGGCGCCCAGCCGGCTGCGCCCGGACCGTCATCCCGAGCGAGCCCAGGCGGCGCGCGACAAGGTGCTGCGGCGCCTGGGCGAATATCAGGTATGGCCGCAGGCGCAGGTCGACGAAGCGCTGGAAGAGCCGGTGTTCCTCGCGCCGCGCCGTGAGCCGAGCCTGGCACCCCTGCTGGCGCGGCGGTTGAATCGCGCCGGCAGCCCGCCGGTGATTCGCACCACGCTGGATGCGGGTTTGCAGCTGCGTCTGGAGGATCTGCTGCTGGGCTGGCGCGCGCGCCTGCCGGAGCGTACCTCGGCGGCGATCCTGGTGGTGGAGCACGAAAGCATGGCCGTGCGCGCCTACCTGGGCTCGGTGGATATCGCTGACACGTCGCGCTTCGGTCACGTCGACATGGTGCGCGCCCTGCGCTCGCCCGGCTCGACGCTCAAGCCCTTCCTCTACGGCATGGCCCTGGATGCCGGGCTGATCCACTCCGAATCGCTGCTGCAGGACGTGCCGCGGCATTACGGCGACTACCGTCCCGGCAACTTCGCCGCCGGCTTCGTCGGCCCGGTGTCGGCCAGCGAGGCGCTGGCCACCTCGCTGAACCTGCCGGCCGTGCAGCTGCTCGAAGCCTACGGACCGAAGCGTTTTGCCGGCGAGCTGCGCAGCGCGGGGCTGCCGATCCGTCTGCCGGCGCTGGCCGAGCCCAACCTGGCGCTGATTCTCGGCGGCGGCGGCGCGCGTCTGGAATCGTTGCTGGCCGGTTACAGCGCCTTCGCGCGTGGTGGCATGGCGGCCCGTCCACGCCTGCAGCCAGAAGATGAACTGCGCGAGCGCCGTTTGCTGTCCCCCGGTTCGGCCTGGATCATCCGGCGCATTCTCAGCGGCCAGGCGCGCCCGGATCGTGACCCGCGCGCACAGCTGGCGCAGCGCCCGACCCTGGCCTGGAAGACCGGCACCAGTTACGGCTTTCGCGATGCCTGGGCCATCGGCGTCGGCCCGCGCCATCTGATCGGCATCTGGATCGGCCGCCCGGACGGCACCCCGGTGCCCGGCCAGTTCGGTCTGGCTTCCGCCGCGCCGCTGCTGTTGCAGGTGCATGATCTGCTGGTCAATCGCGACAGTCAGCGCGGCATCGCTGCGCCGGCCGATCCGCAGCCGGCCGAGGTCGGCGTGGCCGCCATCTGCTGGCCGCTGGGCCAGCCGATGAGCAAGGACGACCCCAACTGCCGACGCCTGCGCTTCGCCTGGACGCTCGAGGGCACCACGCCGCCTACCTTGCAGGCAGCCGATCAGCCGGTGGGCAGCGGTCTGCGCGAGCGCTACTGGGTCAATGCCGAAGGCCGACGCGTCGGTCCCGGCTGCGCCG
>NZ_JAODYT010000063.1:0-23470 GCF_029834875.1 Pseudomonas sp. GD04158
GCTTAGAGCAACCTCAGCTTCATCTCTTCCGCTTCGGTGAGGCGCGCATTCTACAGCACCTCTTTACTCCGTCAAGTTGTTTTTGAAGAAATTTTCTTTCTATCTCAACAACTTAGCGCTTCGTCGAACCTAGGTTCGTCTCAGCGAGGCGCGCATTCTACATGAGCACAGCGAGCTGTAAACCCCTGATATGCAAAAAATTGCGCAAAACGGATCAGCGCCCCTTTTCCCTCTTCTATATAAGGCAGCAAGCTCAGATCACACCCGCCTCACGCAACTCTGCAACCTGTGTTTCGCTCATACCTAGCAGTCTCTGCAACAGTGCCTCGGTGTGCTGCCCCAACAATGGCGGAGCCGAGCGATAAGCCACTGGCGTAGCAGATAGGCGCAGCGGACTGGCGACTTGCGGCGTAGTGCTGCCCATGGCGTTGGGCAGGTCGATACGCAGCCCACGCGCCTGCACCTGCGGATCGACGAACACCTGCTGCAGGTCGTTGATCGGCCCGCACGGCACACCGGCCTTTTCCAGCAATTCGATCCACTGCGTCGTGGTCTTGAATACCGTGGCCTGCCGCAGCAGCGGAATCAGCTCGGCACGATGCGCGACCCGAGCCTTATTGGTGGAAAAACGCGGATCGTCGGCCAAAGCCGGAAGGCAGGCGACCTCGCAGAACTTGCGGAACTGACCGTCGTTACCCACGGCCAGGATGAAATTACCGTCGGCGCTGGGGAAGTCCTGGTACGGCACGATATTGGGGTGGGCATTACCCAGACGCCTGGGCGATACGCCCGTTGCCAGGTAGTTCATGGCCTGGTTGGCCAGACAGGCGACCTGGACGTCGAGCAATGCCACATCTATATGCTGGCCGATACCGGACTGCTCACGCTGATTCAGTGCAGCCAGCACGCCCACGGTCGCATAGAGCCCGGTAAGGATATCGGTCAGCGCCACACCGACCTTCATCGGCCCCGCCCCCTCTTCACCTTCGGGACGCCCGGTCAAACTCATCAGACCGCCGAGCCCCTGGATCATGAAATCGTAACCGGCACGCTTGGCATAAGGACCGGTTTGGCCGAAGCCGGTGATGGAGCAGTAGATCAGACGCGGATTGATCACCTTCAGCGATTCATAATCCAAGCCATAGGCCGCCAGGCCGCCGACCTTGAAGTTCTCCAGCAGTACATCGCACTGCGCGACCAGTTCACGAACCAGTCGCTGCCCTTCAAGCTGGGTGAAGTCCAGGGTCAGCGACTGTTTGTTGCGATTGGCGCTCTGGAAGTAAGCCGCCTCACGCGAATCATTGCCTTCGGCGTCCTTTATATAAGGAGGCCCCCAATGCCGAGTGTCGTCCCCGCTTCCCGGTCGCTCGACCTTGATCACCTCCGCGCCCAGATCCCCCAAGATCTGCCCACACCAGGGACCGGCGAGCACGCGAGACAGGTCGAGGACACGGATATGGGACAGAGCGCCAGGCATGGAACTTCTCCGTAGGGTGCGCCGCGCGCACCGGGGATCGTTGTGGGGGCGAAAGGTTAGAAAAACGCCTGGATACCGGTCTGCGCACGGCCGAGGATCAGCGCATGCACGTCATGGGTACCTTCGTAGGTGTTGACCACCTCGAGGTTGACCAGATGGCGGGCGATACCGAACTCGTCGCTGATGCCGTTACCGCCGAGCATGTCGCGCGCCATGCGGGCGATGTCCAGGGCCTTGCCGCAACTGTTGCGCTTCATGATCGAGGTGATTTCCACGGCAGCGGTGCCTTCGTCCTTCATGCGACCGAGGCGCAGGCAACCCTGCAGGGCCAAAGTGATCTCAGTCTGCATGTCGGCCAGCTTCTTCTGAATCAGCTGATTGGCCGCCAGCGGCCGGCCGAACTGGTGGCGGTCCAGCACATACTGGCGCGCGGTGTGCCAGCAGAACTCGGCGGCGCCCAGCGCGCCCCAGCTGATGCCGTAACGGGCCGAGTTCAGGCAGGTGAAAGGTCCGCGCAGGCCGCGCACGTCGGGGAAGGCGTTCTCCTCGGGGCAGAACACGTTGTCCATGACGATCTCGCCGGTGATCGAGGCGCGCAGGCCGACCTTGCCGTGAATCGCCGGCGCGGACAGCCCTTGCCAGCCCTTCTCCAGCACGAAGCCGCGAATCTCGCCGGCATCGTCCTTGGCCCAGACCACGAATACATCGGCGATCGGGCTATTGGTGATCCACATCTTGCTGCCGGTCAGGCGGTAGCCGCCGTCGACCTTCTTCGCGCGGGTCACCATCGAGCCTGGGTCGGAGCCGTGGTTCGGCTCGGTCAGGCCGAAGCAGCCGATATATTCGCCGCTGGCCAGCTTGGGCAGGTACTTCTGCTTGGTCGCTTCATTGCCGAACTCATTGATCGGCACCATCACCAGCGACGACTGCACGCTCATCATCGAGCGGTAGCCGGAGTCGATACGCTCCACTTCACGGGCGATCAGGCCGTAGCACACATAGTTCAGGCCGCTGCCACCGTAGACCTCGGGAATGGTCGCCCCCAGCAGACCGGTTTCGCCCATCTCGCGAAAGATCTTCGGGTCGGTCTGCTCATGACGGAATGCTTCCAGCACACGCGGTGCCAGCTTGTCATTGGCGAATTGCTGGGCGCTGTCACGCACCATGCGCTCTTCTTCGGTCAGTTGCTGATCGAGCAGCAGCGGGTCGATCCAGTTGAAGCTTGCCTTGGCCATCGCGAAAACCTCGAACGGTGAAGTGAGCGGTCAGTCCTGCCGACCCTGAATGAGGTGATCCTAGGCCCGACTCGCTGATTGGACAAACGCAGAATTTGCACAGTCCTGTGCTTTTTTCTCACTTCGAGATAGCTTATTCAGGGAGATTTATCGATTAAGAGTGAGGCTTTTGCATAGATGCGTCGCAAGATCCCAAGCACCGCTGCCCTGGTCGCCTTCGAGTCCGCCGCGCGCCACCAGAGCTTCACCAAGGCCGCAGACGAGCTCAACCTGACGCAGAGCGCGATCTGCCGACAGATCGGCGGGCTGGAAAGCTTTCTCAATGTCGAGCTGTTTCGCCGTTCGCGACGCGGCGTGGTGCTGACCGAGGCAGGGGTGGCGTACAGCCGCAGGGTCGCGGCACAGCTCGATGCGGTGGAACGCGACACCCTGGCGCTGATGGGCAACCAGGGCACCACCAGCATCGAGCTGGCGGTGGTGCCAACCTTCGGCACGCAGTGGCTACTGCCGCGCCTGCGCACCTTCCAGCAACTGCACCCGGAAGTGACGGTGCACCTGACCAACCGCACCCGCCCCTTCCTGTTCGCCGACACTCATTTTGATGCCGCCATCTACTATGGCGATGCCGAATGGTCGGGCACCGAGGCGCACTTTCTAATGCATGAGCATCTGCTGCCGGTCTGCAGCCCGAAATTGCTGGGCGACGAACCGGTCACTGCCGAACGCATCGCCGCACTGCCCCTGCTGCAGCAGACCACCCGCCCCTATGCCTGGCGTCAGTGGTTCGCCGCTCAGGGCATGAGCGTACCCCGCGACATGACCGGTCCGCGCCTGGAACTGTTCTCCATGCTGGCGCAGGCCGCGCGCCACGAAATGGGCGTCGCTCTGATCCCGCCCTTCCTGATTCAACGCGAACTGGACGAGGGCAGCCTGGTCATAGCCTTGAACAGGGCAGTCCCGAGCCATGACCACGCCTATTACCTGATGGTGCCGGAGCGCAAGACCGAGTCGGCTGCGCTCAAGGCATTTCGCGATTGGCTGCTGCTCCAGGCCCGTGCGTACCGAGAGGAATGACATCCACGCGACAGGCGCGCCCCTACGTCTCAGAGCAAAACGCTCACAAACAGAACAGGTAGTGATTTTATGGTCACACTACAGTGGCGCGCAGAGGTCAATCCAGGTCGCGACCAGTACTTTCGGGCTATTTCACTATTTCGAACACCCTGTTCGCTACTCTTCACGCGTCAGTCAATACGACCAACGGTCATTCGCGCTCTGAATGACGAGCAGTTCGTGCAGCCCCCGCGAAACCTGCTTTCCTTCAACCAGAGCGCGGCCTGCGGGCAGTATAAAAATCCCTCATATACCTATTACTTGTAGTAATCCATTTTTTTTACTCCATAACTTCTTGTAAGGGTTTGCGTTCGATTGCACAATCGCCGCGCCCGCCACCTTACGGCAGGTTTTGTGCTGATCCCCAATCGCCGGCGCGCCAGCGCAGTGCACCGGTTCACAAAAAAGATCACGCAGGAGATTAGAAGTGCACATCGGTGTTCCTCTCGAAACCCATGCTGGGGAGACGCGGGTTGCCGCGACGCCCGAGACCGTCAAGAAACTGGTCGGCCAAGGCCACCAGGTGACCGTCCAGACCGGCGCTGGCATTAGCGCCAGCATCCCGGACAGCGCCTATGAAACAGCCGGCGCCACCATTGGCAACGACTCGGCCGCCTTGGGCGCCGACCTCGTGCTCAAGGTGGTTGCACCGACCGACGCCGAACTCGCGCATATGAAAGCCGGGGCCGTGCTGGTGGGCATGCTCAATCCGTTCTGCAACGACACCATTGCGCGCATGAACGCCCGCGGCATCACCGCCTTCGCCCTGGAGGCCGCGCCGCGTACCTCTCGTGCGCAAAGCCTGGACGTACTGAGTTCGCAGGCCAACATCGCCGGCTACAAGGCGGTGATGCTCGCTGCAAACCACTACCCGCGCTTCATGCCGATGCTGATGACCGCTGCCGGTACCGTGAAGGCCGCGCGCGTGCTGATCCTCGGCGCTGGCGTCGCCGGCCTGCAGGCCATCGCCACGGCCAAGCGCCTGGGGGCGGTGATCGAGGCGTCCGACGTACGTCCGGCGGTGAAGGAGCAGATCGAATCGCTCGGCGCCAAGTTCGTCGACGTACCCTTCGAGACCGATGAGGAGCGCGAGTGCGCGCAAGGCGTCGGCGGCTATGCCCGTCCCATGCCGCAGTCCTGGATGGAACGCCAGGCCAAGGCCGTGCACGAGCGCGCCAAGCAGGCTGATATCGTCATCACCACCGCGCTGATCCCAGGCCGCAAGGCGCCAACCCTGCTGCACGAAGCCACCGTGCAGGAAATGAAGCCGGGCTCGGTGGTCATCGACCTGGCCGCAGCGCAAGGCGGCAACTGCCCGCTGACCGAGGCTGACAAGGTGGTGATCAAGCACGGCGTGACCCTCGTCGGTCATACCAACCTGGCCGCGCTGGTGCCGGCAGACGCCTCCGCACTCTATGCACGCAACCTGCTGGACTTCCTCAAGCTCGTGATCGACAAGGAAGGCCAGTTCCAGCTCAACCTCGAAGACGACATCGTCGCGGCCTGCCTGATGTGCAATGCCGGCGAAGTCGTGCGCAAGAACGGTTAAGGAGTAGGGACATGGACCTGATTTCCGACGGCATCTACAACCTGATCATCTTCGTGCTGGCCATCTATGTCGGCTACCACGTGGTGTGGAATGTCACCCCGGCCCTGCACACCCCGCTGATGGCCGTGACTAACGCCATCTCGGCGATCGTGATCGTTGGCGCCATGCTGGCGGCCGCGCTCACCGTCACCCCGCTGGGCAAGACCATGGGCACCCTGGCCGTGGCCCTGGCCGCGGTCAACGTGTTCGGTGGTTTCCTGGTCACCCGGCGCATGCTGGAAATGTTCAAGAAGAAGGCGCCGAAAGCGCAGGCGGAGAAGCACTGACCATGAGCATGAACCTGATCACTGTTCTCTACCTCGTCGCCTCGGTGTGTTTCATCCAGGCGCTCAAGGGCCTGTCGCACCCGACCTCGTCGCGACGGGGCAACGTTTTCGGCATGGTCGGCATGGCCATCGCCATCGTCACCACGGTCGGCCTGATCCACAAGCTGGGCAGCGAGCTGGCCGTGCAGGGCCTGGGCTTCGTCATCGTTGGCCTGCTGGTCGGCGGCAGCATCGGCACGGTCATGGCCAAGCGCGTGGAAATGACCAAGATGCCCGAGCTGGTCGCCTTCATGCACAGCATGATCGGCCTGGCGGCCGTGTGCATCGCCATCGCCGCGGTGGCCGAACCGCAGTCCCTGGGCATCGTTGCCAGCATGGCCGACCCGATTCCGGCCGGTAACCGCCTGGAGCTGTTCCTCGGCGCGGCCATCGGCGCCATCACCTTCTCCGGTTCGGTGATCGCCTTCGGCAAGCTGTCGGGCAAGTACAAGTTCCGCCTGTTCCAAGGCGCCCCGGTGGTATTCAAAGGTCAGCACCTGCTCAACCTGGCCGTTGGCCTGGCGATTGTCGGTCTGGGCCTGGTGTACACCTTCACCGGCGACATCACCTCGTTCGCCATCCTGGTGGCACTGGCCTTCGTCATCGGCGTGCTGATCATCATCCCGATCGGCGGCGCCGACATGCCAGTGGTGGTGTCGATGCTCAACAGCTACTCGGGTTGGGCCGCGGCCGGTATCGGCTTCTCGCTGAACAACTCGATGCTGATCGTCGCCGGTTCTCTGGTGGGCTCTTCGGGCGCCATCCTCTCGTACATCATGTGCAAGGCGATGAACCGTTCGTTCTTCAACGTCATCCTCGGCGGTTTCGGCGCCGATGCCGATGCCGGCGCAGCCAGCGGCAGTCAGGAGCAGCGCAGCGTGAAGTCGGGATCAAGCGACGACGCCGCCTTCCTGCTGACCAACGCCGACACCGTGGTCATCGTGCCCGGTTACGGCCTGGCCGTGGCCCGTGCCCAGCACGCGCTGATGGAGCTGGCGGAGAAGCTGACCCACCGCGGCGTGACCGTGAAGTACGCGATCCACCCGGTGGCCGGCCGTATGCCGGGCCATATGAACGTGCTGCTGGCCGAGGCCGAAGTGCCCTACGAGCAGGTGTTCGAGATGGAGGACATCAACTCCGAATTCGGCCAGACCGACGTGGTGCTGGTGCTCGGCGCCAACGACGTGGTCAACCCGGCGGCGAAGAACGATCCGAAGTCGCCGATCGCCGGCATGCCGATCCTCGAGGCCTACAAGGCCAAGACCGTGATCGTCAACAAGCGCTCGATGGCTTCCGGTTACGCCGGCCTGGACAACGAACTGTTCTACATGGACAAGACCATGATGGTCTTCGGCGATGCCAAGAAGGTCATCGAGGACATGGTCAAGGCGGTGGAATAAGGCCTGGCGCCAAACGAACCCCGGCCTCGGCCGGGGTTTTTGTTTAAACGGCCCTCAACGGCAGAGTCGTTGGAGCATGTCGCCCAAGGCGAGCCCCTCCTGCTCAGGTAAAAGGAGCTTGTTGATCAGCAACGGCTCGGCCAGCGGGGCGCCGAGAAACGCCTCGCCCCCATCGGCACGCGCCCCAACATAGGTCGGACTACCTAGGTCCTTTGCCGTGTCGGGCCGCCCGAGCACCTGATCGCTGTCCAGAACCGGCCGCCCGTTCCAGTAGAGCAGCAGGCGGGTCCTGGCCGGCCCGGGAAATGGAAAAGTGCTTGCAGATTTAACATGAGTACTGATCACCAGGCTGTCGCAGCGTCCGCCCGACTGCACTGGCTCACTGACCTGAAGCGTGCTGCCATGACGGACTTCAATTCGCCGATCGGGCAGCAACCGCACCCCCCAAACACCAGGCTGATCTAGCAGCGTTTGCGCCTCTTCGGCGAAACGCAGCTCTCGCAACGAAAGCCCCATGCTGTAACCACCGAATACCGGCGCCCTCTGGAAGTCCCTACCGGTCAATAACCCCGGCGAGCCCTTGGCCGCAGCCTGCCAGCGCAAAGGAACCGGCCGGACTTGCCACTCCCAATCGCGAATGATGGCGCCGGCCTGCGCCCCGCCGAACGCCGGCACCACTTGCTCCTCGGGTTTACGCCCATCAATCGCCGAGGTCACCGCGCCACTGTGCAGTTGCCCTAGGGGTTCGCGATAGAAGAATCGACTTTCGTTCAGCAGATGCGCGGAATAAGTCATTCCTAAAGTCCCGCCGCTGTCGCCCGCCCAGTAGAGAGCGTTGAAACTCGGAACGCTACCGCCTTCGAATAGCGGCCGCAAATCGCGCCCCGCCAAGCCTACCGGAGGCTTACCTCCGGCCATGGCTACCAATGTTGGAAACAAATCCATGAATACCGTCGGTTCGCGGATATCCAGATTCTCATAACGACCGGGCCAGCGCAGCAGAAGCGGTGTACGCACTCCCCCTTCGGTATATGTCGCCTTCTTACCGACCAGTGGATAATTGTTATCCATATCACTATTGGCGCCACCATTGTCGCTGGCGAAGATCACCACGGTATTTTTTGCCTGACCACTCTCCTCAAGCGCCGTCAGCAGTCGCGCGATGTTGTGATCCAGTTGGCTGAGAATGGCGAAGTACCGTCCTTCCGGTGTATCAGGAAACTGCTGACTGAAGGCCGGGTTCGGCTGGTAGGGCGTATGCGGCGAGAATAACCAGAGATTGATGAACCAAGGCGCTCCGCCCGCCCCAGCCTTTACCAGTTCGACGGCTTTGCCGGTAAGGATGTCGTCCAAGTAACCGTGGTGCTGAGTTGGTGCAGCTCCGTTGTCCTGTAGCCAGGGATCAATATGAGTAGGCTGCCGACGCAACGGGCGGCCATCGGGTCCAGGCCCCTGCAAGACGAAATGATTGAGCATGCCGAACCAATAGTCGAAACCCTGCTGGCCAGGCTGAATCTCTTGGTACTCCAGCGCCTCACCGAGATGCCATTTACCCACATGCAGGGTCTTGTATCCTAGAGATCGCAGAGCCTTGGGCAAGGTGACTAGATCGGGTGACAGCCCAAGGCCGTCTGCCTGGAAACCTACACTTACCGGGTGACGACCACTGATCAAGCTGGCTCGGCTGGGCGAGCACGTACTGTCCGTGTAATGGTGACGCATGCGCACTGCGCCTCGACTAAGCGCGTCCAGTGTTGGCGTAGGCGCCCTGCCGTCTCCCCAACTTGCTATATCGTTGTTACCCAGATCATCGACCATAACCAGCAAAATGTTCGGCTTTGCATCCGACTCCGCCGCATTGCCTGAGTAGGCCATACACAGCAGAATGCCGAGTAGCACGAGACGCAAGCGCGTACCGCGACCATAACGAAACAGAACTCTCATCTAAAAGGATCCCTGGCGAATGAATGGAGAACACTTTCCCAAGTTGTCAGGCAACGAGGTCATGCAACCGGAGTCTTCCGGATTGCTGATCAACTACGACGCGCTGAGCACGATAGCTGCCGAGTTGGGCGAAATATACCGTGCCAACGAGCCCTTTCCCCATATTGTCATCGACGACTTTTTGCCTGCCTCGACGCTGGCTCGCTTGCTTGCTGAATACCCACAGGATCAGAGCCTGCCAATCTGGAACGAGGCCACTCACAAGGACAAGCAAACCGGCGAGTACGTTCAGAAAGACAAACGCAACATTCGCAACCAACTGGCGATGCCGCCCAGCTATCGCCAATTGATCTGGGAGCTGAATTCACACTATTTTCTCGACTTCCTCGCCAGTATGACCGGTATCGACAACCTGATTCCCGATCCCAACTTGCGAGGTGCCGGCATCCACCAGATTGGTCGAGGCGGCTTTCTCAAAGTGCATGCAGACTTCGCCACCCATCGCGAGTTCGGCCTCGACAGACGGCTCAACTTCTTACTCTATTTGAACCCGAATTGGCCCGAGGAATACGGCGGGCATCTCGAACTCTGGGACTCGGACATGCAGGGGCCGCCAAAACGTG
Source organism: Pseudomonas sp. GD04158 (assembly GCF_029834875.1). Classification (NCBI taxonomy): domain Bacteria; kingdom Pseudomonadati; phylum Pseudomonadota; class Gammaproteobacteria; order Pseudomonadales; family Pseudomonadaceae; genus Pseudomonas; species Pseudomonas sp. GD04158. The sequence goes on from NZ_JAODYT010000063.1 coordinate 9,707, forward strand.
TTCTGCCGATACTCAATCGCTGTGTGGTGTTCAGCACCACAGCAACTTCCTACCATGGCCATCCCAAGCCTTTGAACTGCCCTGACGGCATTTATCGCAAGTCGCTGGCGCTCTATTACTACACCAACGGCCGGCCGACCGGAGAAGCAGAACCTGGCTTCGCTACGCTCTGGCAGGATGTTCCCGAAGCCTATCGCTGAACACCGCCAGGTGGGCTTTGAGTTTGAGAAAAGGCAGCTCGATCAACCTGTAGCAAAGTATCGCCCCCCCCCACGACACGAGAAAGCTAACGACAACAGCCGCCAGCGTCTGCAACACGGGCAATGCGCCATCAGCGGACGCCACGAGCGGATACAGCAGATAGAATTGCACTGGCACGTGCACCAGATAGAGGGAGTAGGAAATAGACCCGAAGTGATTGAACAATGGGTTGATAAACAGACCCTTTACCCAATTGGCCAGTCCTAGACTGCAAAGCAACAAGCCGCCCCAAAGCACAGCCTCTACGTCGTGATAGAACGGCATAACCGTGAGTGCCAACTTCTGGCCTGTCATGCCGTACCAACGCATGAGCCAGAGTAGCGCCGCGAGCGATACCGCGGCCAGCAATGCCTGGCGCCGAGGGTAATCCAACAACCAAGAACAGCCTTGGCGCAAGTAGACCCAGCCGCATAATCCACCCACCAAAAAGGCTGGTCCACGCCCAAATATAGAGGACTGAATCCAATCATTGCGATGATCAACCAGCCACTGTGGTTGTAGAAAGAAATATATATGCAGAACCAGCCAAGACAGGCCAGCTACCACCACCAGCCAGCGTCCCACTCGATAGCGCAACCCCAGCATGATCCAAGGTAGCAGAATGTAAAACTGCAGTTCCGTGCACAATGACCACCACGGCACACTGAACGGAAACACCTCGAAGCCGACGGGTATGAATAGCAGCGCTTTGAATGCCGCAGTTTTACCAGTTATCCACCAGGCAACCAAAATCGCCAGATAATACAGCGGCACAACCCTCAGTATTCGTGCGGAATAAAACTTAACAACATCCACTCGCTCGCCACTGCCGGCTGCCAAAACAAAGGGCTGAACAAGCAGAAATCCACTTAGCACGAAGAACAACGTGACACCAGTGTTGCCTGCCGCCATTATCTGGATCCAAACTGGTGAACTCTCGAACGAGAAACGACCGCCCGTGCCGAGAATGCCGACATAGTGGAACAACACAACCAAGATAATGGCCCAGCCCCTCAGGGACTCTAACTGCGGCAGATAGCGCTGAGGGGAACGCAGTCCCGCAGGGGCTGAAGAGCTTTCCATCAGTCTTGCTTGGCCACCACAGCGGTATTCAATCGCTTGAGTTTGCGCATGTTCTCCAAGTGTTTGCTGGCATGAACGTAGAACGCGCGCATTTTCGCCGCCGTGTTGTCGCTACGATCGTCAAAAAGCAGCTTGAGCAGCTCAGAGTCCTGGCTCCGGTCCCCGCCAGCCTTGCGCAACACGCCCAAGCCAAAGCCATGATTGAAGGTGAACGTTTCATGCTGGCCACGGATCTCCTCCCAGAATTTCCATGCGCCAAAGTCCTGCAAGCGGGCTTGTACGTCGTGGAAGAGGATGATGCCGCCCGGTTTGACCTTGGGATACCAACTGGCGAAATCCTCGCTGACCGCCTCATAGGTGTGGAAGCCGTCGATGTGCAGCAGCTCGATGCTGTCTTCGTCGAAATGGCGCAGCGCGTCGTTGAAGAACATGCGCATCAGGTAGGAAAAGCCATGATAGTTCTGACGATTATGGTTGTTCACCGCAGTGAACACTGCCTCATCATATTTGTCGGTGTGCTCGTCACCTTCAAAGGTATCGACGGCATAGCACAGACCGTCGATTTCGTTCTCCTTCATGGACTGGCAGAAGGTGAAATAAGACAGTCCCTTATGTGTGCCGAGTTCGACCAACAGCTTCGGTCTAATGGCGGCCACTAGGTCATAACCGAACGGTAGGTGATCGACCCAGGTGCTGAACACCATATGTAAGGGCTCGAAATGACGGATCGACGGCGGCATGTACACATGGGTCATTCTTATAGTTCCTGCTCAGTGTCTAGATTGTTGTCGCGACCGGGTCGCGGCTGATACTGCGTCGCGCTTTCCGTTGCTACGGGACTCTATGTCATATCCAAAGCTAATTCCCTGCTGCGCTCCTTGCTGCGCTCATCGGCATACATGTCCTCGTTCCGCTCCGCGCAGCGTTGCACGCGATGCATGCCTCTCTCTACCGAATGCTTCAGATAACGCAGCGCGGAACCCGGTATCTTCCCCAACAGGATCGGCTCCACGGTCGGCGAACGGAACGACTCACCCAGCAATTCGGTAAGCTGCTCGCGCTGACGATTCAGAATCGTCTCGCGCTGTGCGACTTCCGAGGTAGTCACTCCACCGTGCAACTGATGGAAAGAACCTTCACCGGCCAACATGAACGAGCGGGTTCGCGGATGCATGGCCGCCTTACGATACAGATAGAGATTTAGTGCCCCGCCCCCAGGCAGATCGAACCGCTCATCGGCCTGGCCGATATCGCGAAATACCTCAGAGTCCAAGAATAGGCAGTTGCACTCCATAAACGGATGAAAGATTCCGTTGGGGTTGGCGCCGCTGAGGCAAGAAATCTCGAACAGGCGATAGCCGTTGCGCTGCCAGTCGATGCCTTCCAGCAGGCGCTGCTCGTGTTCTTGGCTGTAGCCGCGGCTGAGGTGGAATTGCTGCTCGTGCTCACCGAGGTGATAGCCGGGTACCACTGCCATCGCCTCGGACGTTATTCGTCGCGCCATCAGCGCATACTGCACCACACCCGGCGTGACCATGCGTGCACCATCGATCATCAGACCGATGAATAGCCCCTGGGCCTGAGCAAAGGCAAAGTTGATCGCCGCTGCCGGGGAAACACCTGGCTCGTCACGCAGGAAGTAGCGAAAATTTCCCGGCAGGGCAGCTATCGCCTCGACGTCCATATTTCGCTGTGAGCGGTTCTCCACCACTATCACTTCGTAATCGTCGGCCAGGACACCCTGCTGATAACCTGGGCTCAGGCTGATCAAGGTATTGAGCGCCTGGCGCGGCATATCGTAGACGATCACGATGATCGACAGCAGCGGGCGACTCATTGTGGTTGCACCTTGTCCAGCGAATGGCGAATGAAGCGGTAGACGCTCGGGTGCGGGGAGCCAAACAGGATCGGCCGTACGCTGGGCGGCGCGCGATCATCGCCACGCAATGCGCGATCCTGATCGTCCAGCTGCTTGTAAATCACATCACGCTCGGCTTTGCGCGTGCCGGTGGTAACGCCCCCGTGAAACTGGTGGAAGGAGCCCTCGCCGAACAGCATGTAGAACGGCGTGTCTGGGTATTCCAGCAGGCGCTTGTAGAGGTCCAGGTTGGCGTTGCCGCCGCCGAAGTCGTTGTAGCGCGAATCCACTCCCCCCAGCGCCTTCCATTTCCGCACGGACATTGCAATGAAATTGCTTTCGTAATTACTCTGGAAAAAACCGCCCTGACAGGAGCCGCTGAGCACCGCGATGTCAAACAGGCGATAGCCGTCCTGCGGCCACTCGATGCTCCTGAGCAGCTCCGCTTCAGCCTCCTCGTCATAGCCTTCGTTGACCGCCACCTGCTGCAGCTTGTGGCCAATGTGGTATCCGGGGGCCGAAACGGCCGCCTCGGACTCTAGGCGGAAGGCGTCCAGCGCCAGTCTGACGACCCCAGGCGACAACATGCGCGCACCATCGATCATGATCGCAACGTGACTGCCACGGGCCTGGGCCGCACCAAAATTGATGGCATGTACCGGCGTGCGCTGAGTCTCCTGGCGGTGGAAGTAGCGAACGTTGCCGGCATAGCGCATCGCCCGCTCACGCCCTAGGAGCCTGTCCGAGTGGTTCTCGACCACTATCACCTCGTATTCGCGCTCCCGCACGCCATGCTGGTATTCAGGGCTCAACGAAAGGAGCGTTTTCTCAGCCTGATCCGGCATCCTGTACACGATCACGACGATCGAAAGCCGTGGCTTGCGGCGAAACAAGGCCATGTCCGTCCCTCACTCAGCGCGCATAAGCGCGCAATTGCTGATACATGGTCTGCAAAGCTTTCGGCAGCGGTTGCTCGAGCTGCTGGTGATGCTTGAGCTCCGCACTGAAGAAGCGCTCATCCTCAAGTGGCTGCAAGCCCAGTTCAAGCAGAACTTGATTGAGCTTGGTGTGCAAGGTCGCCTCGTCCTCATCGAAGCAGAGCAGAGGGAAGGGCTTCTGCCGGTACAACGCCAACAGACGCTCGTTGTAGGCCGCCCACAGGGCTAGGGCCTGCTCCTCCGGCATGCCGCCACGGGCTTGCAACGACTGCACTACGGCGGTGGGGTGGCGGAATATACCGACGAAACGCAGATCGGGAAGCAGCTCTCGCCACCCCTCTACCAACAACAGCGAGCGCGGGTCCTTGAAGCCCCAATGCGGGGCTCCTGCGAAATCGGCGATCAGGGCTTGCGCCCGAGCATACTCCTCGGAGGTCCATACGACGCTGCTCGTAGGGGGATTATCCCAAGCAAAACCGCGGGCGTTCAGCACGGCATCGTTGAACGCAACAATATCGAGGTTCTCCCGATTGCCCTTGAGGTTGTGCGGGTTCCAAGCACTGTACTTACCGAGTTCCAGCCCGGCCTGCTGCAGGGAACCGGTCAGGAAACTGGTTCCGCTGCGGTGCATTCCCACCACCATGACGGGGCAAGGCAAAGGTACAAGCGACGGCGTAACAACTCGTTCCGAGCGCGAAAAAATATTCCGAATGAACCGCATGTACGCCTCTTGTTCTAGATATAAGGCTGTTGATATGAAGCGGCGCCCGTCCGCAGGATGCTTGCGGGAGAGCGAGCACATTGTGTTTAAATGACCCAGCCTTTTCAATCTGGTAGCCAAAATCGATGAACTACGGAGAAATATTGCTGTACGGGGTATATAGCGACTTGCGCACCGAAATCGCGCGGCGCTTCCTCGGTTTCCTGTGGTGGATCATCGAGCCGGTCATGTATATGGCCGTGTTCTATGTGGTTTTCGGGCTCGCTCTGCGTCAGGGCGGCCCCGACTATGTGCCTTTCTTGCTGTGCGGAATGATCGCTTGGAAATGGTTCGATGGCTCGGTCCGCCAGGCCAGTCTGTCGATTCCAATGAACGCTGGGCTGGTTCAGCAGATCTATGTCCCCAAGGGCCTGTTCGCGTTGATACAGATCTTCAGCAATACCTTCAAGTTCACCATCGTGCTCCTGTTACTGCTCGGTTTCCTGCTGGCCATCGGCAAAAAGCCCAGCCTGCAGTGGCTGGGGCTGCTGCCGGTGATTTTGACCCAGCTACTGCTCATCGTCGCCTTTGGCCTGCTCTTGGCCGCGATAATCCCTTTCGCCCAGGACCTGAAGCTGGTGGTCGACAACCTGTTGATGTTGATGATGTTCATGTCCGGCATCTTTTTCAGCGCGGATCAGGTACCGGAGAACATGCGCAGCGCATTCGAGTACAACCCTATGGTGCTGCTGATCAGTGCCTATCGTGACATCCTGCTGCACGCCCAATGGCCACACTGGCAGTCGCTCGGCTATTGCGCAGCGCTGTCGCTGCCTATCCTGGTGGTGGCGCTGCTGATACTGGCACGCAACGAACGCCGCTACCCCAAACTGCTGTACTGAGACCGCGCATGAACGAGCAGGTAATTCTCGAGGCCCGCAATGTCGGGCTGTCTTATCGTCAGCGCACCGGCGTCCTGCGCTACAACCATTTTTGGGCATTGGATGATGTCAGTTTTACGCTCAATGCCGGCGAAACACTCGGTGTGATCGGTGCCAACGGAGCAGGCAAGAGTACGCTGCTGCGCATGATCGCAGGTATCACCGAACCCGATAGAGGCAAGCTCTGGCGCCAGCCCGGCCTGAGCGCCAGTCTGCTGGCGCTGAGCGTCGGCTTCAAACCCGAGCTATCGGGACGCGAGAACGTAGTCATCGGCGGCCTGTTGCTGGGGCTGCCCCTCAAGCGCATCCGCGCGCTCATGGATGAAATACACAGCTTCAGCGAACTCGGCGCATTCTTCGAGCGCCCGGTGGGTACCTACTCCACCGGCATGCGCGCCCGCCTGGGTTTTGCCGTGGCCATCCACGCCGATCCGGACATCATGCTGATCGACGAAGTGCTAGGCGTGGGCGATGAGAGCTTCAAGCTCAAGTCCCACCAGGCTATGCGCGAGAAGATTCGCGCCAAGAAGACCGTAGTGCTGGTCTCCCACAGCATGGAGGCGATTCAATCGCTCTGTGATCGGGTGCTATGGCTTCATGAAGGTCGCAGCCTATGCTGCGGCCCCACGGACGAGGTCATCAGCGGCTATCTGGAGACCATTCGCATTGCCGTGAAAATGGAACAAGCCAAGGAGCGGGCAGCCAAACACCAGGCGGTAGCCTGAGCGCGCCCCTACAACCGAATTCGACAAAAACAAAAGGGCCGATAAACGGCCTTGGTTGAGGTTTATATGAGTGTTGATCTGACGAAGGTAATCGTCGTCCTCGGCATGCATCGGAGCGGGACTAGCGTCATAACCCGAGCGCTGGAGGTACTGGGTGTAGAGCTCGGCGACAACCTGATGCCCGCCGCCGAAAACAACAATGAGAAGGGCTTTTTCGAAGACCTGGATATACACCGTTTCAACACCCGCTTGCTGGCGGAATTGGGCACCGCTTGGGACCGGCTCGGCGACATCGCCCCTGCCCTCATGCTGGCTCCGGGGTTAGAGGCGTGGCGCAAGGAGGCTCGGCAAATCCTGCACGACAAGCTTTCCGGCACAGCTCTGTTCGCCTTCAAAGACCCCCAAACTTGCCTATTGCTGCCCTTCTGGCAAACGGTATTGGCCGAACTATCAATCGAGCCCTACTACCTCATCTGCCTGCGTGACCCCCTGAGCGTTGCCGCCTCGCTGCAAAAGCGTGACGGCATGGCCTCTATGCGCTCACAGCTGCTTTGGGCCCAGTATCAATTGTCCGCCTTGAGATACAGCGAGAGTACGCGCCGGATACTGGTCGATTATGACGCACTCATGGACCAGCCTGTCCAACAGCTGGCGCGAATCGCCGAGGCGTTCAAGCTCACCTTACCCGCAGCCGATGCGCCGCGGATGACAGAATTTGCGCACGACTTTCTCAGCCAGGGACTTCGCCACGCACAACACAATGCCGATCAGTTGGCCAATCGCGAGCAGGTGTTGCAGCCCGTCGCCAACCTCTATCAACTGATGCGCCAGATCGCCGCTGATCGCCTAGATTTTCTCGACGACAGCGTAACCCGAAGCTGCGTCGATCTGACTGCCGCTTTAGGCGAACTGAAACCGCTCAGCCGAGCTTTCGACGAAACCGACCATGAGCGCCAACAGTTGCTCCGCCGTCATGCCATTGAGCAGGAACAATTAGGCACCCGGCATGATGAAATGACCCTTCGTCTCAGCGAAGAGCTGGATCGGCTACGCACCCAGCTCGCCACGGCCACAACCGAGTGCGGCACCGCCTGGCATATGCATGCTCAGGCGGTGCAAGATCGCCACGAACTGGCTAGCGAGCTGAGCAACTGCCTCTTGCGCCAGGATGAGCTGCGCGCCGAACTCGCACGGGTCTATGCCAGCCGTTCCTGGCGACTAATGCGGCCATTCCGGGGCTTGCGGCGCCACCATCGCAATCCGGCCCTGCTGTTACGCAGCGTACTGTCGGAAAGCGCCCGCGGCTTGTGGCGACTCATTCCTCTATCCGTCTCCCAGAAACAGGCAATCAAGCAAAGGCTGTTCACTCACGCAGCCCCGCTGTTCAGCAAAACCCAAGCCTACCGTGACTGGCTATGGAGTCAGGAGCAGGAGTTACAGCCTGCGCCCTCCTCCGTCGGCCGGTTGAAATGGCTCAATGAACCGATACTGGCAGTTCCTCGCCTAGCCTCGGAGACCCCGGCTGCAACCCCGGTCAAGCTGATTGCCTTCTATTTGCCACAGTTTCATCCGATTCCAGAAAACGATGCTTGGTGGGGAGAGGGCTTCACCGAGTGGACCAATGTTCGCCCGGCCCTACCTCAGTATGAGGGACATTATCAGCCACATGTGCCCGGCGACCTCGGCTACTATGACCTGCTAGATGGACAGACACAGCAGCGCCAAGTCGAACTCGCCAAGCTGTACGGCCTAGGCGGCTTCTGCTTTTACTTCTATTGGTTCGGCGGCAAGCGTCTACTAGAGGCGCCTATCGAGCGCTATCTCGCGGACGAAAGTCTCGATCTGCCGTTCTGCCTGTGCTGGGCCAACGAGAACTGGAGCCGTCGTTGGGACGGCCTCGACAACGAGATTCTCATTGGACAGAACCACAGTGCTGAGGATGACTTGGCGTTTATCGCCTATATAGCGCGCTACATGCGTGACCCTCGCTATATCCGCGTCAATGGCAGGCCGATGCTACTGGTCTACCGCCCTAGCGAACTCCCGGATGCGAAGGCCACCGCATCGCGCTGGCGTACCTGGTGCAGGGAAAATGGAATCGGTGAGATCTACCTTGCCTACACTCAGTCCTTCGATAACGTAGCGCCCTCACGATTCGGCTTCGATGCCGCTATCGAATTCCCTCCGAATGCCACACAACCACCGCCGGTTACCGACCGCGTCCGATCCTTACAGGAAGATTTCCGCGGACAGGTCTTTGACTGGAGCATCTACCTCAAGCGCAGTGGTCAGTACAGCAAGCCTGCCTATAAGCTGTTCCGAGGCGTTTGCCCCTCATGGGACAACACGGCACGTCGCCGCAATCGCGGCACCTCGTTCGTCAACAGTTCGCCACGCGGTTATCAGCAATGGCTGCTCAATGCCATGCGCGATACGCTGGCGCGCGAATCCAATCCTGATGAGCGTTTGGTGTTCATCAATGCCTGGAACGAATGGGCCGAAGGGGCCCATCTGGAGCCAGATCAGCGTCATGGCTATGGGTTTCTCGAGGCCACGCGCATGGCTAGCCTACGCGCCAGCCTGCCCCAACCGCCCGTATTCCAGCGCGGCGAGCGTCTGGCTGTGGTAATACACGCTTATTATCCGGACGTTCTGCGCGACATCCTTGCTTATTTGCAACAAATCGAAGGGGTTGCCTTGCAGCTGTATCTGTCCTGCCCCACAGATAAAGCACGCATAACCAGAGGTCTCTTGGCAGGCAGCCGCCACCCATGGCATTTGGAGGAAGTTATCAATCGAGGGCGTGACGTACTGCCTTTCATAAAGCTGCTGCCACGCATCATCGCCGACGGCCATAACCTGCTGCTGAAAGTTCACACCAAGAAGTCCCCACACAGGGACGATGGGGAAACCTGGCGGCGGGATCTCTACGACAAGCTGCTGACCAAAAACGCCATGCGTCAAGCGCTGGATCATTTCTCTCGAGCGCCGATTACCGGCATTCTCGGTCCTGCCGGGCACCTGGTTCCGATGAGCTTCTATTGGGGCTCAAACGCACGCCGCGTCGAGGGACTTGCCTGCCGCCTCGGAGTAGAGCCCGACGACCTCGGCGCACTCAACTTCGTCGCGGGCACGATGTTCTTCGCTCAGACCCGCGCTTTCCTACCATTGCTCAACCTTGCGCTGGAAGAGGACAGTTTCGAAGAGGAAGCGGGGCAGGTCGACGGCACATTGGCTCATGCCTTGGAGCGCGCCTTCAGTGTTAGCGCCAAAGCGGCAGGGCTGGAAGTAAGTAGCAGCGAAAGCAGTGTAGCGAATCGGTCCTACGCCTTCGCCAAAACGACGCCGTGTCCTTCATAAGCGGTAAGCGGCGCACGATTGCCACATCCTTAAACAGCGCTCTCTCCATCCCCAAAAGAGGAAGCAGTATGTATAACGAGGCCATTCAGGAAGCGAGCACGGCCCGAGAGCGCTCTTCGGTTGTACCCAGCCCAACCATTCCGAAGGTTGCGATCCTGCTCGCCTGTTACAACGGCGAGCGTTTTTTAGCCGAACAGTTGCAGTCGATTATTCAACAAAGCCACGATAACTGGATGATAGTGGCGTCGGATGATGGCTCTTGCGACGGCACCCTTACTCTGTTGCTGCGCTATCAACAGCAACTCGGCGAACACCGACTAAGGGTGATAGCGGGACCGCGGCGCGGCTTCGTAGCCAACTTCATGTCGTTGGTCAGTACCCCCTTTATTCGTGCAGAGTACTTCGCTTTCTGCGACCAAGATGACATTTGGCATATTGATCATTTATCCAAAGCGATAGCGTGGATGCAATCCGCCGATCCGTCTGTCCCGGCGTTGCACTGTGGGCGGACTCGCCTGATACGGGAGGATGGACAACCTTTTGGGGTTTCGCCTCTTTTCCCTCGAGCGCCATCATTCAAGAACGCCTTGGTGCAAAGCATCGCCGGTGGTAACACCATGGTGTTCAACCACAGCGCTAAGCAATTACTGGAGCGCACCGCCAGTTTGCCTGTCGTCTCTCATGACTGGTGGGCCTATCTCTTGGTCAGCGGTACCGGAGGTCGGGTTCATTACAGTGCGAGCCCATCTGTAGACTACCGCCAGCACGGAGGCAACCTGGTTGGCTCAAACTCCAGCCTCAAGGACCGATTGCATCGCATTCGTCGGATGTTCGCCGGACATTTTCAGAGTTGGAACGAGACCAACATTGAATCGTTGCATCACTGTCGGGAAATGCTTAGCGAAGAAAGCTTACGTCGTTTGCAAGCATTCGCCAGAGCCCGACGCTCTCCATTGCCATTGCGACTGTGGCGTATCAGCCGTTCCGGGGTGTATCGACAGACCGTCCCAGGTAATCTGGGACTGTTACTGGCCGCCTTACTCGGCAAGCTCTGACCTTTTCAGGAACCAGCCATGAATCAACTTCACACTGCGAGTAATCTTGTCTGGCAGTCGCCTCAGACCACCCCTGAACATCGTCGCGATCTACTGAAACAGTATCCGGTCACGCTGTGGATGACAGGTTTGAGTGGAGCAGGGAAATCTACCTTGGCCTTTGCTTTGGAAAAACGCCTGATCAGCCAAGGGCATGCCTGTTTCGTACTGGACGGTGACAATGTGCGTCACGGGCTTAACCGTGACCTAGATTTCTCGCCTCATGCCCGCACGGAGAATATCCGACGCGTCGCGGAGGTCGCCAAACTTATGAATAGCGCGGGCCTGATCGTTATCAGCTCGTTCATTTCACCCTACCGCGAAGATCGTGGTGCAGCCCGCGACATAATAGGCAACGAAGCATTCCTTGAAATACATATCAGTACTGCCTTACAGGACTGCGAACGGCGAGATCCGAAAGGCCTCTACCAGAAAGCACGAGCAGGCCTGATAAGCGATTTCACAGGAATATCGGCGCCTTATGAACCTCCGCTGACCCCTGCTCTAAGCATCGACACCTCCTCTTCAACAGTCGATTCCTGCATTGAACGCATGCTGAAGCTCGTAGAACCTTTCCTCATTCGAGATAACGAGAGCAGGTGCGGCGGGTCATAAACCTGATCAAAAGGTCAGCCTCACCAAGCATATCAATTCAAACTGTACCGCCGAGAATTACGTAACAGACACCTTCCAGCCAGTTGAAAATCTCGATATTCGCGGTTGCACCCAGTATTTTCACTTATGACCGGTACAGTTATGTCGATTCCTGACCGAACAGTTACAAAGCAACCTATCTAATAGCACAACAATTTCATCCAGCTGTGACTACTGAGTCGTTGCTTCGCTCGGGATAATTTGCCCATCGAAAGCAAACACCAGCCCCGCCACAAGCGGAAGGATGACCACCATGGAACGTACCCTCAGTTCCGCCCTGCTCCAAACTCATAGTGCCGCCAGCGACAAGGCTGCCTGGCCGCTCCGCGTGATCGCCACCCTCAGCCTGTGGCAGCGCCGCATCGTCAGCCGCCGTCAACTGGCTCGACTAGATGCGCGCCTGCTGGCCGACGCCGGCATCACCGAAAACCAGCGCTACACCGAGCTGCAGAAGCCGTTCTGGCGCTGATTCACCGCTTTGCTCCCTCCCAAGTTGGGACCTTCTGAAAGCTCCACCGTCTCTGCTGCGGTGGGGCTTTCGTTTTATCTGCAACAGTCATCGCCCTGGCGAGCAGTACAGTTGCCGATAACCGTGCACTGACCCCACGCAATTCCCTCCGATTGCATCTGCCCCCGCGGATGACACCTGCATGATCATGAGCTGCCCTTCCCTGCGTCACGACGGGAGCACGCCATGGAACGCACTCGCGAACACCGCTCGGCCACCGATATCGTCTCGGCCCTCGACTGGCTGAACCTCTATTCACTGTTTAAGTGCTGGCAACGCAACCTGCAGACGCGCCGTCACCTGGCTCGCCTGGATGCACAGCAGTTGAGCGATATCGGCATCAGCGGCAGCCAACGCGACGCGGAACTGGCCAAGCCCTTCTGGCGCTGAGCCAGCAATGGTTGCGAGCATGCCGTTGGGCTAAGCTCCCGCGGCAGGTGGGCTGATCCGCCTGCCTCTTTCCGGAGCTCGATTTCATGTACTGCAAATCCCTGAGTGCGGCCATTTTGACGCTGGGCCTGGCCACCGCTGCCTGTGCCAGCAGCTTCGTCGCCACGACCGATACCCTGCTTGGCGCAGTGGCGGCCACGGCCGAAGCCAGCTCGGATGCCACCAGCTCCCTACGCGATAGCAAGGTGGTTCGTGCCGCCCGCGATGATGCCGCCAGCTTCGTGGCCAGCGGCGGTGTGCTTCGCGGTGCACGCCTGGAGGCGGCGCTGGTACACCTGCGCAGCCGTGTGCCCGAGCTGGCGAACGTCGGCGACCTGCAACTGGCCGAGGCCATTCTGAGTCGCTGATTCGGCCGATCTGTGAGCCGTGCAGACGCAGCTCACCCCCGAACGCTTTAAAGGCGTGAATCTGGAGGCAGCCCTGCGGCATCTGCGCCTTCACTACCCAGGCAAAGCCGACGACGAACTCGCCCAGGCCATCCTCGCCTGGGAGGAAACCTGAGCGACTGCGGCTTGGTCCGCCCAGCGGATTCCGCTAGCCTTAGCGGCCGTCGATGCAGCCGCCCGGCATTCGGGAACCGGCCAGCATCCGCTTCGTCCAAGCCTCCATCCGCAGTTCTTCGGAGTCACGCCATGCGTCGTTCACTCATCACCCTCGCCACCGCCTGCGCCCTGTTCAGCGGCATCGCTCAGGCGCAAACCGTGGTCGCCACCAGCAACATCGTGGTGCGCGCCCTGGATCGCAGCATCAACTTCACCTCCGATACCACCACGTCGCTGCGCGACATGAAGGTGGTGACCCAGGCCCGTGACGATGCGGCCAGCTTCGTCGCCAGCGCCGGCGCCATCCGCGGGGCGCAACTGGAAGCGGCCCTGCAGGCCATCCGTCAGCAGGTGCCTGCGGCGCAGAGCGCCAGCGATCTGCAACTGGCCGAAGCCATTCTCGCCCTGTGATTCGCCTTGCCGCCTGGTGTTGCGCCGCGCTGCTGGCCCTAGTCGCAGGCGGCGCCCAGGCGCAGCTGCGTCTGAGCCTGGATGGGCAGACGCTGACGTCTGCCGAGCGCCGGGCAAGCCAGGAGCTACTGGACGAGGCCATGGCGGCGCTGCCGCCGCGCTTCGTCGAACAGCTGGATGTCGAGGTGCGAGTCCGCTGGCGAAGCGGCCTGCCGCCTGCGGTGTACGGCCAGGTGGGCCGTCTGAGCGGCATCGAGCTG
>NZ_JAODYT010000064.1:0-23234 GCF_029834875.1 Pseudomonas sp. GD04158
CATCGCCTATGGCCGCATCAACGAGGCGCGTGGCGAGCTGAGCAAGGCGCTGACCCTGGAGCCGCAGCGCAGCGATCTGCGTTTCCGCCTGCTGGAGGTGCTGGCGCAGCTCGGCGATGGCGCAGGCTTTGCCCGCGAGCAGGCCGTGCTGCGTGCCGAAGGTTTCGACGAGGCGCGCATCGATGCGCTCAAGGCTCGCCATCCCGGCTTGCACCATGCGGAGCCGTTCCAGGCCAGCGAGCCCGAGGTGCAGCAGCCGCTGGCCCAGGCGCAGCCCGTTGCCGAGCCCGATTTCCAGCTCAACCTCGACGACCTGTCGCTGGATGCCGACTGGGACCTGGTCAGCCCGTTCCCTGCGGCGCGCAGCAAACCCAAGGCCGCTGCCCAGCCCGAGTTCGATCCGTCTTTCTCCAGCAATCTGCAGGAGTTGCCGGAGGTGTTCGAAATGCCCGACGAAGGCGGTGGTCTCAGCGCCTTTGGCGAGATGGAGATGGTGCTCACGGATGAGGCGCTGGATGACAACTTCCTCGACGCCTTCGCCGGTGAAGCCGATGCCACTGCGGCCCTGCAGGGCGACATCGACCAACTGGCGGGCGATCCCGAGCACATGGCCAAGCTCAACCAGGCGTTGGCCTATATCCAGCAGGGTGATCTGGCCACTGCCTGCGACATCCTCAACGAAGTGATCGATCAGGGCGACGATCAGCAGAAGCAGGCCGCGCGCCAGCTCCTGGCGGAAATCGCCTGACCGCGGTCACCGAGCCCTTCACCCAGGCCGCGCCATGCGCGGCCTGGGCGTTTCAGCCGGGCTGAGTTTTTCGGCCGGCAGCCTCAGAAACTCTTGCCGAGGTTGAGATACAGCGCCTTTTCCCGCTCGTCGTTGAAGCCGTAGCTGAAGTTCAGCGGTCCCAGCGGCGTGTCCAGGCCGAGGAAGATGCTCGCCGCGTTGATGTAGCCGCTGTCGAAGGCATTGTCGTTGTTCCAGGCCCGGCCGCGTTCCAGCGACATGCCCAGGTACAGGGGGAAGTCCAGCGGCAGCAGGGAACGCTGGGTCAGTCGGCGGTAATAGACCATTCGCGCCAGGGCCACGTTCTGGCCGCTCAGCGCGTCCTGGCGAAAGCCTGACAGCTCCTGCGCACCGCCGAGGACGAAGCCCGAGGTGACGACATCCGCTTCGTCCAGGGTGCGTCCGTAGCGACCGCCCAGCACCCAGGTATTGGCCTCGACGCTGAACACCTTGCTCAGTTCCAGCTGCCATTGGCGGTACTCGTCGTCCGCACCCAGGCCACTGTCGTACTGGCGCAGCAACAGGCCGATGTCTTCACCGCGGCGTGGGAAGTCGAGGTTGTCGAGGGTGTCGAAGGAATACTTCAGCTCGTAATAGCCCTCGCTGAAACTGAAGCTGGGCAGATCGCGCTCGCCCACGCGCACGTCCGCCTCGCCCCAGGCCTGGCCGATGCCGAAGCGGATCTCGCCGTTGTTGGCGATCTGCCGGCCGAGGTTGAGGCCATAGCCGTAGCGCTCCAGGCGGTACTCGGCGATGGGGTCGTTGTCCACTATGGCTTCGATGTTCTGCGCCTCACCGAACAGATAGGGCGCGACGAAGTAGCGCGAGCCGGCGTCCAGCGGCTGATAGAACTCGCTGTACAGCTCCTGACGGTCGCCGAGCTGCAGGCGAGTCAGCCATTCGGCTCCCAGTTCGTTGATGCCGTTGACGCGGTAACTGGCGCCAATGTTGAAAGTGCTGTCGCCGCGCATGTCATCGGACAGGTTCAGGCCCAGGCGCAGGTAGTCGGTGCCGGTGCGCTTGCCGCGCGCATCAATCACCAGCGCACTGCCGCGTTCATCCAGCGGCGCCACGCGATACTGCACGCGCTCGAAGTAATCCAGGCCGTACAGCGTGCCCATGTCTTTCTGCAGTCGCTCCACATCCAGTGGCTCGTCCAGTGGCTGACGGATGTGCCGGCGGATCACCGCATCCCCGACCTTGGAGTCGTTCTCCACGCGGATTTCCCGGATCACCGGCGTGCGCTGCTCGCGCGAGCGCGCCATGGCCAGCGCCGGGTTGCCGGCCGTGCTGGTCTGCAGGCGCGCCAGACGCTCGGCCTGGATCTGCGTGGCCCGGTAGCCGGCCTCGATCATCTGCTCGGCACGGTCGAAGTCGGCCACGCCGAAGCCCGCCAGCGGCGGCTGGATCAGCACGTCGTCGGCCTCCAGCGTGCCGAGCTGGGCCTCGGAGTTCTTGCGCATCATCAGGTTGATCGACTGGTTCATCACGTCGACCACGGTGAGCAGATCCTTGGCCGGTTTCAGCGGCATGCCGAGGTCGACCACGATGACCCGATCCACCCCCATCTGCCGCGCCACGTCGATCGGCACGTTGTTGACCATGCCGCCGTCCACCAGCAGACGGCCGTCCAGCTCCACCGGGGCGAACACCGCAGGGATCGACATGCTGGCGCGCATCACCTGGGGCAGGTGGCCGGTGCGCATGATCACCTGCTCGCCGGTAACCACATCGGTGGCCACGGCGCGGTAGGGGATGGGCAACTGATCGAAGTCGCGGGTCGCGCTGCGATGCACCATCAGGCTTTCCAGCAGCAGCGCCAGGTTCTGCCCCTGGATGACCCCCAGGGGCAGTCCGAGGCTGCCATCATCGCGGAAGCTGAGCTTCTGCTTGACCAGGAAATCGCGGTCGTCCTGCTTGCGGCGAAAGGGTATGTCCTCACGTGGCGGCGAGTCCGACAGGGCCTGTTGCCAGTCCAGTTCCAGGGCCAGGCGCTCCAGCTCCGCCACCGAATAGCCGGCCGCGTACAGACCGCCGACGATGGCGCCCATGCTGGTGCCGGCGATGGCGTCGACGCGCAGACCCTGTTCTTCCAGGGCCTTGAGCACGCCGATATGTGCCAGGCCGCGGGCGGCGCCACCAGAGAGCACCAGGCCGACGCGCTCGCTGGCGATGGTGGGCAGGCTGGACAGGGCGAGCAGGCAGATCAGCGAATAGAGCAGGCGGCGCATGGCGGTTTCCGGCAGGGGCAGGACGAAAGGCGGCTATTATAGGCGCCACGCCCCAGTCCAGAGCCCTAGCCATGCCTGATCAGAAGCCCGAAATCGTCATCACGTATTGCACTCAATGCCAATGGTTGCTGCGCGCTGCCTGGCTGGCCCAGGAGCTGCTCAGTACCTTTGCCGACGAGCTGGGCAAGGTCAGCCTGGAGCCGGGCACCGGCGGCGTGTTCCGCATTCTCTGCGATGGCGTGCAGGTCTGGGAGCGCAAGACCGATGGTGGCTTCCCGGAGGCCAAGGTGCTCAAGCAGCGCGTGCGCGACCAGATCGACCCGTCCCGCGATCTCGGCCATAACGACAGGTAGGGTGCGCTGTGCGCACCATGGCCTCTCGGGCGCATAGACCGGAGGCGGCCCTCACCCTCAACGCGCCATACGCGCCGACACGAAGATCGCACCGACGATCAGCACGCCGCCGGCCAGCATGCGCAGGGTCGGTTGTTCGCTGAACAGCCACCAGGCGAAGAGGATGCCGTAGACCGGCTCCAGGGCGAAGATCACCGCCGTGGTACGCGCCTTGAGCACACGCAGGCTGGCGACGAAGAGGCTGTGGGCCAGGCCCGTGCAGAAGATCCCGAGCATCGCCAGCCACAGCCAGTCCATCGGTCGCACGCTGGGCAGCAGCGGCCAGGCCAGCGGCATGAAGCAGACGAACACCGTGAGGTTCTGATACAGCGCCGCCTGTACCGGGTCGAGGCCGCGCGTACTGGCGCGGTTGAGCAGTGACAGCAGGGCGAACAGGAAGCCGGATAGGACCGCCCACAGCAGCCCGCCGGTGGCGGTGCTGGCAAGACTGAATTCCGGGGTGACCAGCACCAGCCCCAGGCAGACCACGCCGACCATGGCGAACTCCATGGGACGCGTTCGCTCGCGAAACAGCAGCCCTTCCAGCAATACGGTGAACGCCGGGAAGCTGGCGAAGCCGAGGGTGGCGATAGCCACGCCGGCGACCTTGACCGCTTCGAAGAAGGTCACCCAGTGCGCGCCCAGGAGCAGCCCGCCGATGGCCAGCAGGGCGACCTGGCGCAGGTTCGGGCGTAGCGCGTTGCGATTGCGCCAGAGCACGGCCGTCAGGCCCAGGGCGAGGATGGCGAAAAGCGCCCGGCCGCCGGCGATCATGTTCGGGGTGGTGGCTGCCAGCTTGCCGAAGATGCCCGACAGACCGAACAGCAGGGCACCGAGGTGAATTGCCAGCAGGGCATTACGTTCCTTCATGCCAGGCGCGCCCCGTTGGGCAGCGGCCTGTCGAAACCGGCGAGCACGACGCGCTGTTCGCTGTCGTAGACCCCCGTCACCAGGATTTCCGAACGTATGCCGGCGATGCGCTTGGGCGCGAAGTTGCACACGCACAGCACCTGGCGGCCCGGCAGTTCGTCGCAGCTGTAGTGAGCGGTGAGCTGGGCGCTGGAGGTTTTGAGGCCCAGCTCGCCCAGGTCCACCTCCAGCACGTAGGCCGGCTTCACGGCCTTCTCATTGGGGCGAGCGCTGCGAATGGTGCCGACGCGCAGCTCCACCTTTTCGAAATCCTGCCATTCGATGGTTTGCATGGGATGCTCCTTGTTGATGCGGCGCAGTCTAGGTGCCGCAGACCCGAGCTGTCTGTCGCGGGAGTGATGAGTTTTGTCGCAAGGCTCTCGGCAGCGCGTAGGGTGCGCCGCGCGCACCGAGGCCAACCGATCGTTCCGGTGCGCGCCCATGCCTCCAGGACTTCCTTCGGTGCGCACGGCGCACCCTACACAGGAGTCGGGTGCGCCGATAGGCAACTAGCGGCCGCGGCGCAACTGTCGCGGGGTCATGCCCAGGTGGCGGGAGAGGGCGGCGGTAAAGGCGCTCTGCGAGGCGTAGCCGACTCGCGCCGCCACCTCGCCGACGGGCAGGTCACTGTCCAGCAGCAGGCGTTCGGCCAGGCGCAGGCGCTGCAGGCGCAGATGCTCCATGGGCGTGCGCCCGGTCTCGGCCAGAAAGCGCGCGTGAAAGCGCGCCACCGAAAGGCCGGCCAGACGGGCCAGGTCGGCGACCTGCAGAGGGCGCGCGGCATGCTGCTCGATATAGCTGTCCAGCGCCGCCAGCGGCAGGCCGCCGGGCTGCACGTGCTGCCCGCCGTAGGCCAGGCTGCCGAGCAGCAGCGCCGCGCCCTGGTTGGCGATCACCGGGTCGTTGATCGGGCTGCTGGCGAGCCAGCTGAGCAGCTGGCCCTGCACGGGATCGAGTTGCATCGCCCGTGGCTTGTCCAGCAGGCGCTGGATACTGTCGGCATGGTGGCCGAGTTGCCGTTCGAGCCAGTCGTTGGCCGGCAGGTCCAGCACCAGGCACTGGCTGCCGCGCGGGCTGCCGCAGGCATGGCGAGCCTCGGCCGGTACCACGGCTACTTGGTGGCGCAGTACCCGGCTGCCCTGATCGGCCACCTCGAACTGCAGCTCGCCGGCCAGGCCGAACACCAGCTGGGCGTGGTCGTGGCTATGGCAGAGCACTTCGTGGCTGTAATGACGCAATGACAGGATCGGGGGCATGGCGGCTTCCTCGGCAACCGTCGCAGTGTACCGTCTGGCCAGGGTTCCGCGCTGCGTCATCGAATCGTCGTTGCATTGTCACAAGCCTTTCACCGCTACGCCTCAAGCTCGTCTAAACCCAGCCGGAGGCCGCCCATGACCAGCGCCCAGCTCGCCAAGCCCACCCGCAAGCAACGTGTCCGCACCCTGTGGATCTCCGACGTGCACCTTGGCACCCGCGACTGTCAGGCCGAGCACCTGGCGGCCTTCCTCAAGCGCTACCACGCCGATCGCATCTACCTGGTGGGTGACATCATCGACGGCTGGAAGCTGCGCGGCGGCATCTACTGGCCGCAGGCGCACACCAACGTGATCCGCCGTCTGCTGACCATGAGCAAGCGCGGCACCGAGGTGATCTACGTCACCGGCAACCACGACGAGTTCCTGCGCCGCTATTCCAGCCTGATGCTGGGCAACATCCAGCTGGTCGACGAGGCCGAGCACGTCACCGTCGACGGCCGCCGCCTGCTGGTGATCCATGGCGACCAGTTCGACGTGATCACCCGCTACCACCGCTGGCTGGCCTTTCTCGGCGACTCGGCCTACGAATTCACCCTGACCCTCAACCGCTGGCTCAACCACTGGCGCAGCCGCTGGGGCTATGGCTACTGGTCGCTGTCGGCCTACCTCAAGCACAAGGTCAAGACCGCGGTGAACTTCATCAGCGACTTCGAGGAGGCCATCGCCCACGAATGCGTCAAGCGCGGCCTGCAGGGCGTCGTGTGCGGTCACATCCACCACGCCGAGATCCGCCAGGTCGGCGGGGTGGAGTACATGAACTGCGGCGACTGGGTGGAGTCCTGCACGGCGCTGATCGAGCACTGGGACGGGCAGATCGAGCTGTATCGCCTGGCCGAGGCGCAGGCGCGCCTGGTCGGTGAGGAACAGGCCGCTGCCGTGCTCGAGACCGGCGCATGAGGATACTGATCGTCTCCGACGCCTGGTCGCCGCAGGTCAATGGCGTGGTCACCAGCCTGGCTGCCCTGGTGCGCGAGCTGCGCGGCCTGGGTCATCAGGTCAAGCTGCTGTCGCCGGCGGATTTTCGTTCAGTGCCCTGTCCGACCTATGCGGAGATCCCGCTGGTGTGGGATCTGTGGCGGGTCGGCGCGGCGATTCGCGACTTTCGCCCCGACTGCGTGCATCTCGCGACCGAAGGGCCGCTGGGCTGGGCGGCGCGCAACTGGTTGAACAAGCGCGGCCTGGCGTTCTCCAGCGCCATCCACACCCGCTTTCCCGAGTACGTCAGCACACGCTGGCCGTGGATCGCACCGCGCTGGGGCTACGCCTACCTGAGGGCCTTCCACCGCACCAGTCAGGCGGTACTGGTAACCACCGAGCGCCTGCGCGAGGAGTTTGCCGGCTGGCACCTGCAACCCCTGCAGCTGTGGCGCAAGGGGGTCGATACCACCTTGTTTCGCCCCGAGCAAAGTCGCCCACGGCCGCCGCATCCGGTGTTTCTCTACGTCGGGCGTATCGCCCCGGAGAAAAACCTCGAGGCCTTTCTCGATCTGCAGCTGCCCGGCGAGAAGCGTGTGGTCGGTGACGGTCCGCAGCGCGAGGCGCTGCAGCTGCGCTATCGGCAGGTGCGCTTTCTCGGTTATCGCCATGGCCAGGCGTTGGCCGAGGCCTATCAGGATGCGTCGGTGCTGGTCTTCCCCTCGCGCACCGATACCTATGGTCTGGTGATGCTCGAGGCGCTGGCCTGCGGCACGCCAGTGGCGGCCTTCCCGGTGGCCGGGCCGCTGGATGTGCTGCAACAGGGCGTCAGTGGGGTGCTGGATGACGATCTGGGCGCAGCCTGCCTGGCGGCGCTGGAACTGGATCGGGCGCGCTGCGCCGAGCTGGCGGCTGCGCAGTCCTGGCGGGCTTCGGCGCTGGAGTTCCTGGCCCTGCAGCCGCTGATCGACGGCGAGCCGGCGGCGCTGGGCGAGGCGTTGGTGGACAGTCGGTAGCGGGTTCTTTCGGTGCGCACGGCGCATCCTGCGCGAGCGTGCTCCGCGCGAACCTTACAGAATGACCTTGTCGCGCAGCTTCTCGGCGGCCTGGTTGAGCGCCTGGATCACCCGTTCCTTGTCGAAGTTCTGGATGCCGTTGGTGTCCAGGTACATGGAGAAGCCCGGCAGCTCGTGCTCGACGTAGCTGGAGGTGGCGCCCAGGTCGCGGCGGAAGTCCACCACCTGGTAGATCTGCACCGGACGGGTGAAGCCCTTGACGGTGATCTGGCCCTTGTCGCGGCACATGATCACGTCCTTGACCAGCGAATAGGTCTCGTGGGAGATGAGGATCTCGCCGGCCTCGGCGGCGCTTTCCAGGCGGCTGGCGAGGTTCACGTCGCGGCCGATGATGGTGTAGTCCATGCGCGTGTCGGCGCCGAAGTTGCCCACGGTGCAGTAGCCGGTGTTGAGGCCCATGCGGATTTCCAGCGGCTTGGTGATGCCCTGGG
Organism: Pseudomonas sp. GD04158; assembly: GCF_029834875.1. Lineage (NCBI taxonomy): Bacteria > Pseudomonadati > Pseudomonadota > Gammaproteobacteria > Pseudomonadales > Pseudomonadaceae > Pseudomonas > Pseudomonas sp. GD04158. The sequence continues at coordinate 8,058 of NZ_JAODYT010000064.1, forward strand.
CGCGCCACTGCTGGCGCAGCACCTTCATGTGCTTGCGCATGGCGATGGCCATGGAAACCGCGGCCACCGCATCCTTCTTGGCGCCCTGGCTGGAGGGGTCGCCGAAGAACACCATGACGCTGTCGCCGATGAACTTGTCGATGGTGCCGCCATACTTCAGGCAGATCTTCGACATCTCGTTGAGGTAGGTGTTGAGTAGATCGGTCAGGGCCTCGGCTTCCAGCTCCTCCGACAGCTCGGTGAAGCCCTTGATGTCGGAGAAGAACACCGTCAGCTTCTTGCGCTGGGTTTCCAGACGCACGCTCTTCTTGCCGGTGAAGATCGACTCCCACACCTGCGGCGACAGGTACTTGGCCAGGTTGCGCGCCAGTCGCGCGGCCTTTTCCTGCTCGCGCTTGATCTCGCTGCGTACCTGGGCCAGGCGCAGGCCCTGCTGGTTGACGAAGTAGGCGGTGATGCAGATGTACAGGGTGGCGAAGAGAATGCTGACCAGCGCCACCAGCGTCGGGGTTTCCGTGTGCGGCTGCACCTCCACCACGGCGGCGCACAGGGCCATTGCGCTGGCGGCCACCAGCAGGGCCAGGCCCAGGTAGCGCAGGCCGCCGATGACCAGGGCGCTGAAGCTCAGCGTCAGCAGGAACATCAGGCTGGGCACGGTGGAAAAGCCGAGCAGCACCGAGGCGGCGCCGGCATGCAGGGCATCGATGAACAGCAGGGCGAGATCGGTCTGTTGCGGATGGTCGCGCTTGAAGCGGCGGCTCAGGTTGTGCGCCAGGTGGGGGTAGAGCAGGGCGTAGGGCACCATCCACAGGATGTCGTAGGTGAAGTGCCCGACATAGGTTCCGGCGGCGACGCTGGCTGCTGTGGCGATATAGGCCAGTACGCGCGAATAGTATTCGCGCAACGGCGGCGTCGGCAGCCCGTTGGCACGGCTGAGAGTGACTGACTTCATCTGCTGGAACTGTCCCTGCTGGAATTCTGACGTCTCTTGTCGGACGCTCGAAGGTGGTCTGCAAGACCCGAGCCAGTGGCTCAATGGGCGGGGATCATAACCAAGGGGTGGCGGTCAGCCAAGCGCGCCCGCCGAGTGGCGCCAAAGTAGTGGCAGGCGGTCGGCAAGAGACCCGCCAGGCGGAGGTGCGCCGCGCCGGCATTCGCTTGCCGGTGCGCACCGCGGAAGGCGCGCGTTGCTGCGCGCAGCGTACCCTGCGAGGCGGCTAGAAGCGGATACGGCCGGTAAAGGCATCCTTGAGCATCACCCAGTCGCCCATCAGGCTGTACAGGGGGTATTGAAAGGTCGCCGGGCGATTCTTTTCGAACACGAAATGGCCGACCCAGGCGAAGCCGTAGCCGACCAGGGGCAGCGCCAGCAGCCACAGCCACTGCTGGCTGAGCAGGGCGTAGGCGAGAATCGCCAGCACCAGCAGACTGCCGACGTAGTGCAGGCGGCGGCAGGTGGGGTTGCTGTGCTCCTGCAGGTAGTAGGGGTAGAACTCGGCGAAGCTCTGATAGCGTTCTTTGCTCTGGGCGGTCATGGCGCACCTCCTGTTATTGTCATGCTTGAGTTTAGGGTGGCTGTCTCCTCGGGCCACTGACTTAAGGTGCCAGTCTAGTATCCTTGCGCCGCCAACCCCGAGCTTGTTGGCCCACCACAAGAACAAGACGATGAGCGAGAGAACCACATCCTCCAACTGGGCATTGGCCATCGTGCAGGCACTGGAGCTGGGCGGCGTCGACTGCGTCGGCCTGTTCGCCGAGCTGGGTCTGGACTACGCCGCGCTGAACGATCCCGATGCACGCTTTCCGCAGGACGGCATGACCCGCGTGTGGCAGCACGCCGTGGCGCTGTCGGGCAATCCGGCGATCGGGCTGAACATGGCGCAGGTGGTGCGCCCGGCGTCCTTCCATGTCGTCGGCTATGCGCTGATGTCCAGTCGCAACCTGCGCGAGGGCTTCACCCGCCTGGTGCGCTATCAGCGCATCATCGGCGAGGGGGCGGACCTGAACCTGCTGCCGCAGCCCGATGGCTATGCCCTGACCCTGGCCATTCACGGCGACCGCCTGCCGCCCGCGCGGCAGAGCGCCGAGGCGTCCCTTGCCTACTGCCTGGCATTCTGTCGCTGGCTGACCGGTAAGCCCATTCGCCCGCGGGAGATCCGCTTCCAGGGGCCCCCGCCGGCAGACCTCGGGCCTTACCAGCAGGTCTTCCAGGCCCCGCTCAGGTTCAATGCCGAGCACTATGGCCTGATTTTCGAGCGCGGGGATGTCGAGGCGCAGCTGCCCAGCGCCAACGAGGCCCTGGCCCAGCTGCACGATCGTTTCGCCGGTGATTACCTGGCGCGCTTTTCCGGCAGCCGCGTCACTCACCAGGCGCGTCAGGTGTTGTGTCGCCTGCTGCCGCAGGGTGAGCCGCGGCGCGAGACGGTGGCGCAGGCACTACATCTTTCGCAGCGAACCCTGCAGCGCCGTCTGCAGGAGGAGGGCACCAGCTATCAGCAACTGCTCGACGACACCCGCCGCGACCTTGCCGAGCAGTATCTCGGCCAGGTCGATCTGACGCTGCTGGAGGTCGCCTATCTGCTCGGGTTCGCCGACCCGAGCAACTTCTTCCGCGCGTTCCGCCGCTGGTTCGGCGAAACGCCGGGGGAATACCGCGCGCAGCGCGGGTTCGCCTCCTGAGCGGCGCTGCCGGTCTCAGTGCCGCCAGAAGCTGGCGGTGAACAGCACCAGCACGGTGACGATTTCCAGACGCCCGAGCAGCATGCCGGCGGCCAGCACCCACTTGGCAGCATCCGGCAGGCTGGCGAAGTTGCCGGCCGGCCCGATGATCGGCCCCAGGCCCGGGCCGACGTTGCACACCGCCGTGGCGGCGCCGCTCAGCGCGGTCAGCGGGTCCAGGCCGAGCAGGGCGAGAAACAGGGCGATGGCGCCGATGGTCATGGTGATGAAGAAGGAGAAGGTAAGGATCGAACGGACGATTTCCTCATCGAGGTTGTGCCCGTTGTACTGCTGCTTGATCACCGCGCGCGGGTGCACCATCTGCTTGAGGTTGGCATGCAGCAGGGTCAGCGCGACCTGGAAGCGGAACATCTTCAGACCGCCGGTGGTAGAGCCCGAGCAGCCGCCGACGAAGGTCAGGTAGAAGAACGCCATGACCGCGAAACCGCCCCAGGCGGTGTAGTCACCCAGGGCATAGCCGGTGGTGGTGGCCACCGAGATGATGTTGAAGCTGGCCAGTCGTATGGCGTCGATCAGGGCGTGCTCGGAGTTGAGCCAGAGCCAGAGGCTGAACAGCGCGCAGGTGATCAGCAGCATGCCGACGAAGCCGCGTACCTGCTCGTCGCGGAGCAGGGCCTTGCGGTGCCCGCGCAGGCTGGCGACATAGAGGGTGAAGGGCAGGCTGCCGAGAACCATCAGGACGATGGCGACCCAATGACTGGCAGGATCGAACTTGCCCATCGACTGGTCGGACGTGGAGTAGCCGGCGGTGGAGATCGAGGTCATCGAATGGTTGATGGCATCGAACCAGTTCATGCCGCTCAGCCAGTAGGCGATCACTCCCAGGATGGTGAAGGTCAGGTAGACGAAGACGATGTACTTGGCCGCCATGTGCGAGCGCGGCATGACCTTCTCGCCCCAGTCCGAGGATTCGGTCTGGAACAGGCGCATGCCACCGACGCGCAACAGCGGCAGAATCGCCACGGCCATGGCGATGAAGCCGATGCCGCCCAGCCATTGCAGCATCGAGCGCCAGATCAGCAGGGCCGGCGAGGCGTCGTCCAGCCCGCTGAGCACGGTGGAGCCCGTGGTGGTGACCCCGCTCATGGTCTCGAAGAAGGCATCGGTGAAGCTGATGTGATGCAGCAGCATCATCGGCATCGCGGCGAACAGGCACACCACCAGCCAGCTGCAGGTGGTCAGCAGGTACATGTCGCGAGGGCGCAGCTTGAGGTTTTCCGGGCGCCCCGGCACCACCAGAAGCAGACCGATGATCAGGGTGATCATGCTCGACCAGAGGAAGGCATTGAGGTCTTCCGGATGTTCGAAGAGCAGCAGGGTCAGCATGGGAATGACCATGCTGACAGCCAGGGTGATCAGAAAGATGCCGATGATGAAACCGATGATGCGCAGCGTCGGCAAGGCCATGGAGTGGGCTCAGGCGGGTTGGAAAAGGCGCCATTCTACCCGCGCACGGGCGGCTGTAAACCGCCGCGCTCAGGCCCTGTGAAGCGTAGCGGGCGAGGTCGAAACTGGCGAGCCGGTGCACCCTGTCCGTTGCCAGAGCCTGTTCCGGGCAGGCTTGCGCTCCCGCCAGCTGCCACGCTGTATGGGCGAGCGGAGCGGCTTTCAGCAGCCCGATGAGCAGGGGCTTTACAAGCCCATGGCCGCGCATAGAATAGCCGCCAGTTGCCGGCGTCCGCCGGTTTCCGAGCTCTCCTCAAATGTCCGAAGCCAATCCCTGCCTCACGTGCGGCGCCTGCTGCGCGTTCTTTCGTGTGTCCTTCTTCTGGGGCGAATGCCAATCCGCGGGCGGTAGCGTGCCGGACGAGCAGGTCATCCAGATCAGCCCTCACTACGTCGCCATGCGCGGCACCGAAAGCAAGCCGGCGCGCTGTACCCAGCTGCTGGGCGAGGTTGGCTGTGGTGTTCGTTGCACCATGTACGAGCAGCGTTCGAGCAGTTGCCGCGAATTCGAGGCTTCCTGGGAGAACGGCGTACACAACCCGCGCTGCGACGACGCGCGCAAGGCGCACGGCCTGCCGCCGCTGACGCCGCCCGTACAGCCGGTGGTGTCGCCGGACCGCGTCGCCTGACCTGTCTCGGGCTGCGAGCCTGCTAGAATGCCGCCTCCTTGTTTTCGGAGGTGGCCAATGGAGGCTCTCGACGCTCTGCTCAACCGTGTTTCCGTGCCGCGCCTGGTCGATCCGGCTCCGGATGCGGCGCAGCGCGAACTGCTGTTTCGCGCGGCCTTGCGCGCACCCGATCACGGTCAGCTGCGCCCCTGGCGCTTTCTCACGATAGAGGGGCAGGCCCGTGAGCGCATGGGCGAGTTGTTCGCCGACGCGTTGCTGGCAGCCGATGCCCAGGCGCCGGAAGAAAAATTGCTCAAGGCCCGCGGCATGCCCATGCGGGCGCCGTTGCTGGTGGTGGTGATCGCGCGCATTCAGGCTCATCCCAAGGTGCCGGCGTCCGAGCAGGTGATCGCTGCCGGTTGTGCGGCTCATGGCATTCTGCTGGCCGCTCACGCCCAGGGCATCGGCGCCGTCTGGCGCACCGGAGACATGGCCTACGACGCCCACGTGGCCAAGGGCCTCGGCTTGGCAGCGGACGAGCAGATCATCGCCTATCTCTACCTCGGTACGCCGGAGCGTGAATTGCGCCGTGCGCCCGAGCTGCCGCTCGAAGATTTCGTCAGCGCCTGGAACGGCTGACAGCTGCGTCCGGTGAGCCTGTCAGCGGCCCGGGCTACGGGCGATCCTGAGGTTGCAGCGGCAGACTGAAGGTGGCGACGAAGCCGCCCTCCGGGTGGTTGGCCAGCAGCAGCTCACCGCCATGCCGCTGCGCCGCGCGGCGCGCGATGGCCAGGCCCAGGCCATGACCGCCACCGCTCTGCCCGGGGGCGCGGAAAAAGGGTTCGCCCAGCTGCGCCAGATGCTCGGCGGCCACCCCGGGGCCATGATCGCGGACGCTGAGCAGCAGGCGCTCGGCCTGGCGCCGCGCGCTGATCTCGATGGGCTGGCCGACGGGGTTGAAGCGCAGGGCATTGCGCAGCAGGTTGTCCAGTGCCCGCTCCAGCATGTCCGGCCAGCCTTCCAGTCGCACATCCCGGTCGAGTTGAATCTGCAGCCGCTGCTCGGGGGCCGTCAGGCGCGCATCGTCCTGCAGCTTGTTGATCATGGCGAGGAAATCGATTGGCTGCGCGGCGCCGGGGTCGGCATCCAGGCGGGCGAGGGCGAGGATTTCACTGATCAGCGCCTCCAGGCGATCGCACTCCTGGCCAAGGCGCGGCCATAGCTTGTCGCGCTCGGCGGCGTCGGCGCGTTCGGCCAGCGCCAGGGCGATGCGCAGACGCGCCAGCGGCGAGCGCAGTTCATGGGAGACGTCACGCAGCAGCTGGCGCTGACTGCCGATCAGCCCCTGCAGACGCTCGCCCATGCGATTGAAGTCCTTGGCCAGCAGGCCCAATTCATCGCGGCGGGTGGCCAGGCGGGCCAGGCTGTTCTGCTGGTAGGCGGTCTGGCCAAGGTCGTGCACGGCGCCGCGCAGGCGGTCCAGCGGGCGGGTGATGGACAGGGTCAACAGCAGGCTGAACAGGGTCAGCACCACCAGGGCGATGGCGATCGCACTCAGTGGCCAGAACAGGCTGGCTCGGTGCCAGGCGGCCAGTTCCGGATGCGGGATGCGGTAGATGAACAGGTAGCTTTCGCCGCTGTCCGGGCTGGTGTATTCGGCGGTCAGACGGCGCCAGGGCAGGCGACGGTCATCGCCATGACGTGCCTCGAAGGCTGCGGCGCGTGAGGGAAAGGTGCCTTTGACCAGCTGCTGACCGCTTTCGCCGAGCACCTGGGTGTCGATGCGGTACTTGCGCTTGCGCTGTTCGAGAAAGTCCTGGGCGGCTGCCGGTCCCTGCTGTTCATAGCGTTTGGCCCATTTGCGGTCGAGACCGTCCAGGCCGGGGTGCAGGTTCAGAATCCAGGCATCCTGATTCAGGGCGCGGCCGAGCAGCAATGACAGGCCGGCCACCAGTGCGATGGCCAGCCAGAAAGTGGCCAGAATGCGCCAGAACAGTGAACGCACGGGAGCACCTCATGCAGAAGCCGCCGGGCCCGGTAAGGGCGCGGCGGCGGGTGGTCGGGGAAGACTCAGTTGGTCTTCTGGTCCTTCTCGGCTTTCCAGGCCTTGAACTCGGCCATTTCGGCACGGCGAGCCTCCATCTTCTTCTGGTGCTCGTCGAAGGCCTTCTGCTGCTCGGGGTTGAGCAGATCACGCAGCGCCTTGTGCTGGTCGGCGCGTGCCTTGTCCAGCTCCTGCTTCATGGCCTGTTTCTCGGCTTCCGGCAGCTTGTCCAGGTAGCGCTTGGTGATGTCACGATGGGTCTTCATCTGCTCGCCCATCAGCTTGCGAAATTCCTGACGCTGCTCCTTGCTCAGGTTGAGCTCCTTGAACATGCCGTGGTCGCGATCATGATGGCGCGGGGCGCCGTCTTTCATCGGCATGGCGAAGGCCAGGGTCGGCAGGGTGGCGGCGAGCAGCAGGGCGGTGAGGGTCTTGCGCATGGTGATTCTCCTTGTCTCGAAACCGGTAACGACCGGATGGGCTCAGTATGCGGCGGTCAAGGTCAAGGGCGGTCAGGCGTGGGTAAAGCTTGGGTAAAGGCAAAGTGATGCGCCGTTTACGCAACTGCGGCAGCGGGCGATCACGGGGCGTAGTAATAGCCGCGGCTGCGCAGGGCGAGGATGCGCGGGCGGCCGTCCGGGTGCGGGCCGAGCTTCTTGCGCAGGTTGCTGACGTGCATGTCCAGGCTGCGGTCGTACAGGGTCAGCTTGCGCCCCAGGGCCAGCTGAGCCAGTTCCTGTTTGTCCACGGGTTCGCCAGGCTGGCGCAGCAGCGCCTCGAGCAGGCGGCTCTCGGAAAGGGTCAGCGGCACGTCATGCTCGCCAATGCTGACCACGCCGCGGTTGGGGCTGAAGCTCAGGTCGCCCTGTTCCAGCTGGCTGCTGGTCGGCGCCGGAGCCGTGCGCCGCAGCACGGCGCGCAGGCGCGCGGTCAGCTCGCGTGGGTCGCAGGGTTTGGCCAGGTAGTCATCGGCGCCCAGCTCCAGACCCAGAATGCGGTCCAGCGGCTCGCCGCGGGCCGAGAGCATCAGCACCGGCAGCTCGGGATGTTCACTGCGCAGTTGCTTGAGCAGTTCCAGCCCGCTGCCGTCGGGCAGCATCACATCCAGCACCACCGCGTCGGGCGCCTGCTGGGCAAGCGCCCGGCGGGCGTTGCCGGCCTCGTGACAGGCGGTGACCTGAAAACCCTCCTGAGTCAGCCAGCTGCTCAGCAGTTCGCACAGTTCCTGATCGTCGTCGATCAGCAGCAGCCGGCTCATGGCTCAGTTGATCCACTCGCGGCGGGTTTTGCGGCTGCCGCGCAGCAGGGCGCCCAGCAGTACGGAGATCAGGCTGAGCCCGGCGCCGAGGGCGAACCAGGTTTGCTCCTCGCTGAGCAGTGCGGGCTGCGTCTGCGCCTGGCTCTCCTTGAGCTGCAGGCGCAGGCGCTGGTTTTCCTGACGCAGGCGCTGCAGTTGCGCAGCGTTGCCTGCGGCTTCCTCGTTGCGTAACTGTTCGCTCTGCGCCAGGCGCTCCTGCAGCGCTTGCGCCTCTGTCGAGGGGGCTGCGGCGGGCGGGGTGGTTTCTTCCTCGGCCTGGGCCAGGGCGCAGGTCAGCAGCAGGGTGGCCAGCAATGACAGCGTGATCGAGCGCATCGCGATTCCTTAATGGGCGAGAGCGGCTAAGAGGAAGATCAGGGCAGCACTTTCTTGAACGGTTTGACCACTACGTTGGCGTAGACACCGGCGGCGCGGTAGGGGTCGGCGTCGGCCCAGCTCTGTGCGGCCTCCAGCGAGTCGAACTCGGCGACGATCAGGCTGCCGCTGAAGCCCGCCGGGCCCGGGTCGTTGCTGTCGATGGCCGGGTGCGGACCGGCCAGAACCAGGCGTCCTTCCTGCTTGAGCTGCTCGAGGCGGGCCAGGTGGGCGGGGCGGGCAGCCAGGCGATGATCCAGGGAGTTTTCGACGTCGGTGGCGATGATGGCGTAGAGCATCTCAGTCCTTATATTGGGTCGATTTGAGGTGAGGCGGGGCTTTTATGCCGTACGGCGGCAGCCAGAGGGCGGATGTGGGGCATAATAACAAACATCAATCTCAACGAAAGCGCCGCCATGATTGTCGATCTGCACTGCCACAGCACCGCCTCCGATGGCGCCCTGGCCCCGTCTGTACTGGTGGAGCGGGCCCATGCGCGTGGCGTGCGAGTGCTGGCTCTGACCGATCACGACACCCTGGAAGGGCTCGACGAGGCGCAGCGCACTGCGGCGGCTCTGGACATGCAACTGGTCAACGGCATCGAGCTGTCCTGCACCTGGGGCGGAGCCACCATTCATGTGCTGGGGTATGCCTTCGAACGCGAAGCGCCGGCGCTGCGCCAGGCCATCGAGGCCTTGCACCAGGGGCGCTGGCAGCGCGCGCAGGAAATCGATCGACGCCTGGCTGCCAAGGGCATGCCCGGCGCCCTGGACGGCGCACGGGCCGTGCAGCAGGAGCTCGGCGACAGCGGCAACGCACCGGCGCGGCCGCATTTCGCCGAATTTCTGGTGCGGGCCGGGCATGTACGCGATCGCGCCGAGGCGTTTCGCAAGTGGTTGGGCTCGGGCAAGCTGGGCGACGTCAAACAGCACTGGCCGGTGCTGGAGGACACGCTGGCCACCTTGCGTGCGGCCAAGGCCTGGATCAGCCTGGCGCATCCCTGGCAGTACGACTTTACTCGCAGTAAGCGTCGGCGCTTGGTGGCCGATTTTGCGGCGGCAGGCGGGCATGCCCTGGAAGTGGTCAATGGCATGCAACCGGCCGAGCAGGTCGGCGGCCTGGCGATTCTGGCGCGTGAATTCGGCTTGATGGCCAGCGTCGGCAGCGACTTTCACGCGCCGGGCGACTGGTCCGAACTGGGCATGTACCGCCCGTTGCCTGATGACCTGACGGCGCTCTGGGAGCGCTTCGAACATGCACAGCCACCCACTGTCCCTTCATGAGCAGGATGCAAGTGTGAGCCAATTCTTCCAGGTCCACCCGGAGAACCCCCAGGCGCGCCTGATAAAACAGGCCGTGGAAATCATTCGCAGTGGTGGGGTGGTGGTTTATCCCACCGACTCGTCCTACGCCCTGGGTTGCGCCATCGGCGACAAGAATGCGGTCGAGCGCATTCGTCGTCTGCGTCAGCTCGACGACAAACACAACTTCACTCTGGTCTGCCGCGACCTGTCGCAGATCGGCCTGTTCGCCAAGGTGGACACCGCCGCCTTCCGTCTGCTGAAGAATCACACGCCGGGCCCCTACACCTTCATCCTCAATGCCACCCGTGAAGTACCGCGCATGCTGCTGCATCCCAAGCGCCGCACCATTGGCCTGCGCGTGCCCAGCCACCCGATCGCCCTGGCATTGCTCGAGCAGCTCGGCGAGCCGCTGATGAGCGTCAGCCTGATTCTGCCGGGTGACGAGCTGCCGATGTCCGACCCCTACGAGATGCGCCAGATACTCGAACACCAAGTCGAGCTGATCATCGACGGCGGCTTCGGCGGTCTGGAAGCCTCCACCGTGGTCAACCTGGCCGACGACACGCCGGAGATCCTGCGGGTGGGCTGTGGCGATCCGTCGCCATTCGTCGATCTGTAAGGCGGCCGCTGCACCTCGTCAGCGCTGCGCAGCGGCCCCTGGCCGGCTCAGAGGATCAGCACGACCAGAATCGCCACCAGCAGGATGATGACGAAGTCGGTGCCGCTCAGAGCGCCGGCGACCGGCATGCTGTCGATGCGCTGGGACAGGCTGGCGATTTCCGCAGGCGTCATGGCATCGACGCGCTGGCGCGCCAGATCCGGCGCCACGTCCATGCTCTGCAGGGCTTGCTGCACGTTGTCGCGGGCCAGGAAGTCATCGATCTTGGCACGGTCGGCGGCGAGGCTCTGTTCGGCGAGAACGTCCTGCGTGCCGATCATGCTGGCCTGGGCGGGCAGGGTGGCGACGAACAGGCAGACCATCAGCAGATGGCTGATCAGGGAGAGGAAATTCTTGTTCATGATGGGCTCCCGGTGGGTTGTGGTTCCGCCGGAATCACGACCCGCGGGGCGTTCGCCGGCATCGATGGTTTGACTCCGCCGCCGACTGGCGGGTTCCGCCAACCTTTTCCGTTGTGCCCCCGGCTGCCCTATACTCCGCGGTCTTGTCTGTTGTTTCAGGTGGAACGGTTTGAGCCTTATCGACTCCGAGCGGCGGGTGCTGTCGGGAATGCGCCCCAGCGGTCGTCTGCATCTCGGGCATTACCATGGCGTGCTGAAGAGCTGGGTCAAGTTGCAGCACGAATACGACTGCTTCTTCTGCATCGTCGACTGGCATGCGCTGACCACCGACTACGCCGAGGTCGGCCAGCTGTCGCAGCACGTCATGGACATGGCGGTGGACTGGCTGGCCGCAGGCGTCAGCCCCAGTTCGGCGACGCTGTTCGTGCAGTCGCAGGTGCCCGAGCATGCCGAGCTGCACCTGCTGCTGTCGATGATCTGCCCGCTGAGCTGGCTGGAGCGCGTGCCCTCCTACAAGGAACAGCAGGAACGTCAGGACGGCAAGGACATGGCCACCTACGGCTTTCTCGGCTACCCGCTGTTGCAGGCGGCGGACATCCTGCTCTATCGCGCCGGGCTGGTGCCGGTGGGGGCCGACCAGTTGCCGCATATCGAGTTCGCCCGCGAAGTGGCGCGGCGCTTCAATCATCTGTATGGCAGCGAGCCGGACTTCGAGCTGAAGGCCGAGGCCGCCATCGGCAAGCTGGGCAAGAAGGCGGGCAGGCTCTACAGCAGCCTGCGCAAGGCCTATCAGGAGCAGGGCGACGTCGAGGCCCTGGAAACCGCCCGCGCGCTGCTCAAGGAGCAGAGCAACATCACCCTGGGCGATCAGGAGCGTCTGTTCGGCTACCTCGAGGGATCCGCCAAGGTGATCCTCGCCGAGCCTCAGCCTCTGCTCGCCGATCCCTCGCGGGTGCCTGGTCTGGACGGCCAGAAGATGGCCAAGTCCAGCGGCAATGCGATCTTCCTGCGTGACGGCGATGCCGAACTCGAGGAGAAGCTGCGGCGCATGCCCACCGACCCGGCGCGGGTGCATCGCGATGACCCGGGTGAGCCGCAGCGCTGCCCCGTCTGGTCGCTGCATCAGCTGTACTCGCCCGATGAGCGCTTGCACTGGGTGGTGGAGGGCTGCCGCAGCGCTTCCATCGGTTGCCTCGACTGCAAGAGCGCGCTGTGCTCTGCCGTGCAAGCCGAGCTGGCACCGCTGCGGCTGCGCGCCATCGACTACGAAGACAGCCCCGACCTGGTACGCAGCATTCTCGCCGAGGGCGCCGAGCGTGCCCGTGACGAGGCGCGCGATACCCTGGCCGAGGTGCGCCTGGCCATGGGCCTGAATTACCGTTGAGGAGCGCCAGCCGATGACCGAGCCCGTCACGCCAGCCGCCGATAGCCAGGCCGGTGCGCAGCAGGAGCTGCCGTTCGCCCTGGTCTACGGCGAGGCGGTCACCGAGCTGCCGCTGGATCTGTACATCCCGCCGGATGCGCTGGAAGTGTTTCTCGAAGCCTTCGAGGGCCCGCTGGATCTGCTGCTTTACCTCATCCGCAAGCAGAACATCGACATCCTCGACATCCCGGTGGCGGAAATCACCCGCCAGTACATGGGCTACGTCGAACTGATGCACACGGTGCGTCTGGAGCTGGCCGCCGAGTATCTGGTGATGGCCGCGATGCTCGCCGAGATCAAGTCGCGCATGTTGCTGCCGCGCTCGGCCGAATCGGAGGAGGAAGAGGACGACCCTCGCGCCGAGCTGATTCGCCGTCTGCAGGAGTACGAACGCTTCAAGGCTGCGGCCGAAGGCCTGGACGAGCTGCCGCGGGTTGGCCGCGACGTCACGGTTCCCAGGCTGGATGCACCCGAAGCGCGGGCGCGCAAGCTGTTGCCGGACGTCAGCCTGGAAGAGTTGCTGCTGTCGATGGCCGAGGTGCTGCGTCGCGCCGACATGTTCGAGAGCCATCAGATCACCCGCGAAGCCCTGTCCACCCGTGAGCGCATGAGCGAAGTGCTGGAGCGCCTCAAGGGCGGTGGCTTTGTTCCGTTCGTCGAGCTGTTCGCCGCGGAGGAAGGGCGTCTCGGCGTGGTGGTCACCTTCATGGCGGTGCTCGAATTGATCAAGGAATCTCTGGTCGAGCTGGTGCAGAATGAGCCTTTCGCCGCCATCCATGTACGAGCCCGTGCCGAATGAACCTGAACGACCCCAAAGAACTGGCCCAGTTGCTCGAAGCCTTTCTGCTGGCTTCCGGTAAGGCGCAGTCGCTGGAACGTCTTTTCGAACTCTTCGAGGAGGGCGAGCGGCCCGAGCCGGAGCAGTTCAAGGCTGCGCTGGAAATCCTGCGTCAGTCTTGCGAGGGCCGGGCCTTCGAGCTCAAGGAGGTCGCTTCGGGCTATCGCCTGCAGGTGCGTGAGCGCTTCGCGCCCTGGGTAGGCCGCCTGTGGGAAGAGCGCCCGCAGCGCTATTCCCGTGCGCTGCTGGAAACCCTGGCGCTGATCGCCTACCGCCAGCCCATCACCCGCGGCGAAATCGAGGATGTGCGGGGCGTGGCGGTCAACAGCAACATCACCAAGACCTTGCTCGAGCGCGAGTGGATTCGCGTGGTGGGCTATCGCGACGTGCCCGGTCGCCCGGCGATGTTCGCCACCACCAAGGGCTTTCTCGATCATTTCAACCTGAAGAGCCTGGACGAGCTGCCGCCGCTCGCCGCCCTGCGCGAACTGGAACCGGAGCCGGAACTGGCTCTGGACGACGATGCCGAGGTGCCGCAGGGCCTGCAGGCGCGCGCCGATCTGGCACTGCAGGAAGAGGGCGAGCCTGGCGAGCCGCGCGAGGAAACCAGCTTCCGCAGCCTGCTGGCCGAGCTGGACTCGATGGAGCAGGGGCTCAAGACCGACTTCGATGACCTGCGTCTGGAGGAGGACGAGGGTGCGCCTGCCGAGCCCGACCTGGCCGACATGCAAGGTGACGAACCGTTGCATTGACGGCGTTTAAGCAGGGCATCGAATCCTTCAATCTCCTTCTCGCTCACCGAGCCCTTATTCTTGCGCGCAACCGATCCATCCTGATCGAGGCGATCAATGAGCAAGAATCCCTGCATCAAGGTCTGTGAGTTCGAACGGGACATCTGCCTGGGCTGCGGCCGCAGCCGCCAGGAAATCAAGGGCTGGAAGCGTCTGAGCAAGAGCGAGCGCCTGATGCTGCTGGCCGAAGCCGATATGCGCCTGCTGGCGCTGGAGGCCACTGGCCGTCGCAAGCACTGACCGCAAAGCTTCCACAATGCCCGGCGCATAGGCCAAGGCGTCGTCCGAGTCTGGGCCGCTGCCAGTCAGTGCAGGATGTTTATCCGGGCGAATGCTGCGCCATCGTCTACCCTATGGGCTCCACTACGCGTATGATGCGCGCCCTTCGATCATCCATCACTACACCGGGAGGTGCCCGAGATGACAGAGCACGAACAACCGCGCCCTGCAGGCGAGAAACTGCAGAAAGTCCTGGCCCGCATGGGCCTCGCGTCCCGTCGCGAAATCGAAACCTGGATCGGCGAAGGCCGGGTCAAGGTCAATGGCGCCGCTGCCACCCTGGGCCAGCGTGTCGATGCCAACGACGCCATCGCCCTCGATGGTCGCCTGCTCAAGCGCGAAGAGATCACCGGCTCGGTGCGTCGCGTTCTGATCTACAACAAGCCCGATGGCGAGATCTGCACCCGTGACGACCCGGAAGGCCGTCCTACCGTGTTCGACCGTCTGCCACGCCCCAAGGAAGGCCGCTGGATCAATATCGGTCGCCTCGACATCAACACCACCGGCCTGCTGCTGTTCACCACTGACGGTGAACTGGCCAACCGCCTGATGCACCCCTCCTACCAGATGGACCGCGAGTACGCGGTGCGTGTGCGCGGCGAGGTGACCGAGGAGATGCTGGAGAACCTCAAGAAAGGCGTGATGCTCGAAGACGGTCCGGCCAAGTTCACCGACATCAAGGAAGCGCCGGGTGGCGAGGGCTTCAACCACTGGTATCACTGCGTGGTGATGGAAGGCCGCAACCGCGAGGTGCGCCGTCTGTGGGAATCCCAGGGGCTGGTGGTCAGCCGTCTGAAGCGCGTGCGCTTCGGTCCGGTATTCCTGACGTCAGACCTGACCATGGGCCGCTGGCGTGAGATGGATCAGCGCGAAGTGGACATCCTCAGCGCCGAGGTGGGACTGGCCCCGCAGGCGTTGCCGGCGATGAAGGAGAAAACGCGCGAGAAGCTCGACCGCCTGCAGCGCAAGTCGGCCAAGCCGGTGGAGGTGCGTGGCAAGCGCGTGCTGCGTCC